>JAFMJA010000083.1 GCA_017853735.1 Burkholderiaceae bacterium
TGCCCTGTATGCCGGCGCGGCGTGATCTGCATACCGGGCGGATCAATTTTCTGCACCGAAGCTGGGGGCCGCTGGAGCCGTTTGACCGCTCCTTGCCCGAGCTGCTGCAGGCGGCAGGCGTCTACACCCATCTGGTGTCAGACCACTACCACTACTGGGAGGATGGCGGTTCCACTTATCACAACCGCTATTCCTCCTGGGAATTCATCCGCGGACAGGAGTGGGACCGATGGAAGGCCATGGTGCAGCCGCCGCTGGAGCGCTTCCGTGCCATGTACCACCCAATGCAGCATCCGCAGGGCGCGCAAGACGGGCGGCTGCAGGCCATGATCAACCGAGAGTTCATGCGCGAGGAGAATGATTTCTGCTGCCCGCGCACTTTTGCTGCAGGATTCGAGTTTCTCGACCGCAACCGCGACGCTGACAACTGGCTGCTGCATCTTGAATGCTTTGACCCGCACGAGCCGTTTCACGCGCCCGCGCGCTTTCGCGAGCGCTACCCCTGCGGCTACCAGGGCCCGATCCTGGACTGGCCGCGCTATCAGCGCAATGCGCAGGATGCCCTGGAGGTGGCCGAGCTGCGCGCCAACTATGCGGCCTTAGCCAGCATGTGCGATGAGTATTTCGGTCGCCTGCTCGACTACATGGACCAGCATCAGCTCTGGGACAACACAGCGCTGGTGCTCAGCACCGATCACGGCCTTCTCCTGGCCGAGCACGACTGGTGGGGCAAGAATCGGATGCCTTTTTTCAACGAGATTGCCCACATACCGCTGGTCATTCACCACCCCGGATTTCGCCATCTGGCCGGTCAGCGCCGCCAGGCCCTGACCCAGACCATCGACCTGATGCCCACCTTGCTGGCTATGCATGGGGTGAGCGCACCCGCCACCGCACAGGGGCACAACCTGCTGCCCTTGCTTGAACAGGATCACCCGGTGCGCCAGGCTGCCCTGTATGGCATGTTCGGCGCCGGCACCAATATCACCGACGGGCGCTACACCTACTTCCGCTATCCCGAGGACATGACCCAGCAGATGCTCTGGGAATACACCCTAATGCCCATGCATCAGAAGACGCTCTTTCCGGTGGAAGAGCTCCGTGGTGCCGAGCTGGTGCCGCCTTTTGGTTTCACCCAGGGCGTGCCAGTGCTCAAGGTGCCCGCGCGGCGCAACGCAAAAGGCCAGCCTGCGGGTCATCAGGGCCAGGGTGGCGGCTACGAGGACACCACCACCGTGCTATTTGATCTGAGCAATGACTACGAACAGCTCAAGCCTTTTCGGGACCCGGACATCGAAGCCCGGCTGCTCACCCTGATGCGTGAGCTGATGCAAGCCAATGAAGCGCCTGCCGAAGCCTTTACCCGTCTTGGACTGCAAGCTTAAAGAGGAGAACTGCCATGAACCATCAATCATCACAGACGATCAGGCGACGCCGCTTGTTGCAGCAGGGCGCAGCCGCCTGGCTGGCCAGTTGTGCTGCACCTACCATCTGGGCCCAGGCTTATCCATCCAAGGTGATCCGCCTGGTGGTGCCCTGGCCCGGTGGCGGGCTGGTAGACATCGCCGCGCGCCAGATGGCCAACCGCTTACAGGCTGCCCTGGGTCAGCCCGTGATTGTGGAGAACCGGGTGGGCGCAGGTGGCGCGATTGGCGCTGCTGCAGTTGCCACTGCGGCGCCCGACGGTCATACCCTGCTGCTGAGCACCAGCGCGCTCACCATGAACACCGCACTCGGAACCAAGACCCAGTTTGACCTCTTACGCGATTTCGAGCCGGTGTCGCTGGTGGCCTATGCCCCCTCGGTGCTGGTGGTGGGGCCGGCGATCAATCCGGGCACGGTCAAGGAGCTGGTGGACCTGGCCCGTTCGCAGCCGGGCGGACTTAGCTACGGCTCAGCGGGTGTGGGCTCGCCAGCCCATTTTGCGGGTGAGTTGCTCAAGGCGCTGGAGAAAATATTTGTGGTGCACATTCCCTACACCGGGGCGCCTGCTGCCATGAACGACCAGCTTGCCGGGCGGGTGCATTTTCAGTTTGCCAATGCCGCCGTCGCCTTGCCGCAAATCCGTGCTGGCAAGGTCAAGGCGCTGGCAGTGACCAGTGCCAAGCGCTTCAGCGCTCTGCCCGATGTGCCCACCATGATGGAAGCGGGAGTGCCCACCTTCGAGGCGGACCAGTGGCTGGGCATTCTTGCACCCAGGGGACTGGCCGGCCCGGTAATGGACAGGCTGGTGGCTGAATGCAACAAGGCACTTGGCGATGAGGAATTGCGCACTGCGCTGGCCAAGGCCGGCATTACGGCCGCAACGCCAGGAACAGCCGCCAGCTTTGATGTCAGCCTGCGGGCAGACCTGCAAAAATGGACCAACCTGGCCAGGGCCGCGAACATCAAGTCTGACTGAGATTGAAATTGACCTCTACCCAAGCTGACAAGCCCTAATGCCAACGTCATCAACTGCCACGCAGCCACCCAACATCCTGCTGGTGATGGCCGACCAGCTGACCGCCAGCGCCTTGCCAAGCTATGGCCATGCGCTGGTGCAGGCGCCCAACCTGAGCGCGCTGGCGCAGCGCTCGGTGGTGTTTGACAGTGCCTACTGCAACTTCCCGATCTGTGCACCCTCGCGCTTTTCCATGCTCAGTGGGCGACTGCCCCATGCGATTGCGGCTTATGACAATGCCAGTGAGTTCCCGGCTGCAACACCCACCATGGCGCACTACCTGCGCCATGCAGGCTACCGCACCATCCTGTGTGGCAAGATGCATTTCATAGGGCCCGACCAGCTGCATGGCTACGAAGAGCGACTGACCACCGATATCTACCCGGCAGATTTCGCCTGGACGCCCGACTGGCGACGCGGCCCCAGCCATCGGCCCACTGGGGTGAGCATGCGCCCGGTGGTGGAGGCTGGCCCCTGCATCCGCAGCATGCAGATCGATTACGACGATGAAGTTGAATACCGTGCGGTGCAGCGCATTTACGATCTGGCGCGCGCCCCCGAGCAGCAGCCTTTTTTCCTGACGGTTTCCTACACCCACCCGCACCCACCCTTTGTGGCGCCGCAGCGCCACTGGGACCGCTACCGGCATGCAGACATCGACATGCCGCGTGTGGCAGAAATTCCCTACGAGCAGTTGGACGAGCACAGCCGTTGGCTCTATGTGGCACATGCACAGGACCAGTACACCATCACCCCCGCGCATGTGCGGCAGGCCCGGCACGCCTATTACGCCATGGTCAGCTATGTCGATGAAAAAATTGGCAGCGTGCTCAGCGCCTTGAGCGAGACCGGTCTGGACCGTAACACTGTGGTGGTATTTGTCAGCGACCACGGTGAGATGCTCGGTGAGCGCGGCATGTGGTTCAAGCAGTGCTTTTTCGAAGATTCGGTGCGGGTGCCCTTCATGGTTTCCTGGCCCCAGCGGCTCACCCCCTCGCGGGTTGGCGCGCATGTGTCGCTGGTGGACCTGCTGCCCACTTTTGTCGACCTCGCCGCTCAGGGAGGGGCGCCCAGCGCGCCAGCGCTTGACCCGCTCGATGGGCAAAGCCTCATGCCCCTGCTGCAGGGTCAGGACAGTGGTGAAGAACGGGTGGTGATTTCAGAGTACAGCTCCGAGGGCGTCTGTGCCGCCTCGCGCATGGTGCGCCAGGGGCGCTTCAAATACATCTTTACCCATGGTCTGCCACCCATGCTGTTTGACCTGCAGGCTGACCCGCATGAACTGAACAATCTGAGCGGGCAGGCTGAGCACGCCCAAGTCGAACAAGCGTTGCATCAACGCCTGATCCAGGACTGGGAACCAGCGCAGGTACATGAACGCATTCTGGCCAGCCAACGACAGCGCCTGTTCCTGGCCGAGGTGGCCGCATCTTCTGAGCTCTACCCCAATTGGGCTTTTCAGCCCTATGTGGATGAGTCCAAGCGCTTCATCCGTGGATCTGGCACCGCAGGCCCAACCAGCATCAAGGCCCGCGCCCGCTTGCCCTATGTGGAGCCGGTGCCTCCAGACCGCAAGACCGAATCCAACTCCTGAGCGACTACTTGCCAGGAGTGGTGAACATCTGGCCGCCGTCGACATTGAGCACGGTACCGCTCAGATAGCTACAGAGGGGCGAAGCGCAGAAAACGCTGAGCTTAGCCATCTCATCGGGCTCGGCCAATCGGCCAAAGGGAAGGCCCAGGGTCAGCTCATGCCAGCGAGAGGGGTCGCCCAGTTTGCTGCTTGCCTGCTGTTGCAGCATCCCCTGCATCCGATCGCTTCGGGTGGCCGATGGGTTGATGCCAAACACACGCACGCCATGACGCACACTGCTGCCCCCCAGGCCCTGGGTAAAAGCAATCAGTGCGGCATTGGCAGCCGCACCGCAGATGTATTCGTAGCGGGGGGAAACACCTGCCATGCCAATGATGTTGACGATCACGCCACGGCCGCGTTTTTCCATCAGGGGCAGGTAAGCACGGGTCAGGTTGATGTAACTGTAGACCTTGAGTTCCCAGGCCTGGCGCCAGCGCGCCTCGTCAATGTCGTGAATCGTGCCACCCGGAATGGCGCCCGCATTGTTGACCAGCACATCGATCTCGCCTACCTGTTGATGCAACTTTTCGGCCGAGCCGGCTTGGCTTAAATCCGCCTCGAAAATTTCCGGTTTGATCTGGCAAGCCGCCTCTATGGCCTGCACTGCATTGGCCAGATTGGCGCGATCGCGCGAGACCAATACCGGTTTGGCACCTTCTGCGGCAAACGCCTGGGCAATCGCCAAGCCTATGCCTTTGGAGCCACCGGTGATGAGTACGCGTTGTCCTGTGAGTTGGAGGTTCATCAATGCTTCCTGAAAAATTATCTGTGGAATGGGATGGAGTTGGCTGGGGTGGTTGGCAGGACCTACGCTTGGTACATGCCGGGTCAGTGTTCAGATCAGACCGGCGTAGGAGCCGCCATCGAGCTGCAGGTTTTGCCCCGAGATGAAGCCGGCCTGGGCGCTGCACAGGTAGGCGCAGGCATCGGCGAATTCTTCCGGGGTACCAAAGCGCTTGGCCGCCACGGTGTTGACAATGCGCTGGCGCGCCTCTTCGCGGCTGATGTGATGGGTTTTCATCAGGCGCTCGGCCATGAATTCCTGGCGCGGCGTGTCAATGCGCTCGGGCAGCAGGCTGTTGATGGTCACATTGTCGGCCACTGCTTCGAGTGAGACCGACTTGCTGAAGGCGGTGAGCCCGGTGCGTGCCGAGGTGGACAGGGCCATATGGGGACGGGGGCTTTTCACCATGGCCGAAGTGATGTTGACGATGCGGCCAAACTTGCGAGCCCGCATGCCCGGCAAAAAGCCTCGGATCAGCAGAATCGGCGCCAGCATATTGGCCTCCAGGGCGCTGATCCAGACGGCATGGTCCCAGTCGGACAGCTGACCTGGTGGCGGGCCGGCATTGTTATTGACCAGGATGTCGGGCTGCGGACAGGCCTCAAAGATTGTTTGTCGCCCTGCTTCGGTGCTGATGTCGGCCTGCACCGTCTGCACGCTGGCCCCTGTTTTGGCGGCAATCTCAGCCCGGGCGTTTTCCAGCCGTGCTTGATCGCGGCCGTTGATGAATACCAGAGCGCCTTCACGCGCCAAGGCAGTGGCGCAGGCCAACCCCAGGCCTTGCGAAGAGGCGCAAACAAACGCCACCTTGCCCTTGATGCCTAAATCCATGAAATTCTTTCTCGGGAATTTACTTTTGTGCAGACACTTTGACGTTTTTGATCACCGCTGCCCATTGGGCACGCTCCACCTCCATGATCTGTTTGAATTCCTGCGCGCTGTAGGCCACCGGGTCAAAACTCATGGTGCGCATTTTGTCGGTAAATGCGGCGTCTTTGGTGAGCGCCAGCATTTCCTTTTCCCAGAAGGCAATGATGTCAGCCGGTGTTTTGGCAGGAAAGAAAGCACCATACCAGTTCATGATACCCAGGGGCTTGAGCCCGCTCTCGGCCAGAGTGGGTACGTCAGGAAATGCGGTGAGCCGGCTGGTTTCCAGCGTGCCCAGGGCGCGTAGCCGGCCCGAGCGGATGTGCTCTTTCACCGCCTCGACCGACTGCACTAGAAACTGCACATCGCCCGAGAGCAGACCCATCACCGCCTTGGCGCTGCCCTGGTAAGGCACATGGGTGATCTCGATGCCCGCCTGGGTGCGGATGATTTCGGTGGTCAGGTGAAACGCATGGCCCAGGCCGGGGGACCCGTAAAAATACTTGCCCGGTTCCTTCTTGGCCAGGGCAATGAAGTCATTGAGGTTGCGCACCGGCAAGGTGGACGGCGCCACGATGATCGCCGGGTTACGGCCGAGCAGTCCGGCTGTGCTGAGGTCGTTCAGGGCGTCATAAGGCGGCTTGGGCAGAAAGTGCTCGGCAATCGTGATCGGGGTGGGCGGCGAGAACAGCAGGGTATAGCCATCGGCGGCAGCGCGTACCACCGCCTGGGTACCAATCTGCCCTGAAGCACCGCCAATGTTTTCCACCACAATGCTTTGCCCCCAACGCTGGCTGAGAATCTGCGCCATCAAGCGGGCTACCGCGTCTGGCCCGCCCCCAGCCGGAAAGGGCACGACCATGCGGATATTCCTGCTCGGGTATTTGGCAGTCTGAGCCAAGGTGGCCCAGGGCAGCAGGGCGCCCAGCCCAATGTGTTGCACCAGGCGGCGACGAGAGATCAATTTAGGGTTCATGCTTGTCTCCAGAGGAGTGTGAATGGTCATGCGGGTGGTCATGCGGGTGGTCATGCGGGTGGTCATGGCTGTGCGGGTGCGCGTGCGGGTGCGCGTGCGGATGCGTGTGCGGATGCGTGTGCGGATGCGTGTGCGGATGGGAATGCGAGTGCCCAGGACCATGCGCATGGCCATGATCATGACCATGTTGGTGATCGATCGGGCCGCCGGCCACGCCGGGCTGAATGCTGTGGTGATGGTCTTGCAGATAGTGCAAGCGCAGCAGGTCCATGCCGTAGTCGTTGCCGTTGGGCGTGCGCACCAGGGTATGGATGTGGAATTTCGCGGGTAATTCGTTGGTGAGAAAAACCCCGGAATGGTGGTCAAACTCCACCATCACCACCGGGCTTTGGATGCGGTAATAAAACGTGTCGTCCTCACCGGTGCCGCCAATCCAGCAGAAATGGGTGTTGTCCAGATGCCGCTCCACTTCTTCCAGCCGGGCTTTCCTGGGGCCTTCGGGCAGGGGTGAGACATAGGTTTCGATCAGCGCCATCAGCTGCTGTTTCTGCGCACGGCTCATGTCCTGCCCGCGCAGGCCCTCGTAGGGAATGATGCGGTTGTCCTGATGGGCGCCACCCAGGTGCAATTGGTCAGCCTTGTGGCGCCGGCCCTCGGGCAGGTCACCGCCCACAGAAGCGTGGTAGAGAATGGCCTGCTGTTGCTGCGCGGCACTGAGCGAGGTCATGAAAGCCAGACCGCGCAACTCTTCGTCCTCAAACAGCTTCACCCCGGCGTGCGGCCCGGTGTCGATGGAATTGGGTTCAGCCCCCATGAAGGTGGGCGACAAGACCATCTGCTCTTGCAGCACCAGGCAGTTCAAGGCCAGGTGGTGGCCCATCAGTTGCCAGCCCCAGGGTTCCATGGCCGATGGTGTTCCAAACAGGGTGAAGTTGTAGCTCCACTCGCCCAAGACCCGGGTGTTGCCGGTGAGCTCGCCCAGAAAATGATTGATGCGCATCACATCGCGGGTTTTCTCAAAGCCGGAAGCGCTCAGGCTGGCTTGCACCACAGCCATCACCGCGGCCTTGTGGCCGTCGCTTAGCTCTTCCAGCCGCAGTCCGTAGCGATAGACATACATCTCGGTGTTGTTCCAGCGCCGCCATTCGCGTGCATACACCGGATAGCAAAGTGCGCGGCGTTGGTCTTCGTTCAGTAGGGCCAGCAGCTGGTCAGCCGCCTGCGCCATCGCCAATACCGGCGCCTGATTGGGCTTTAGCGCATACAGGCCGGGGATGACCTGGCCATCGGTGGTGATGCCGCGAAAGGCTTCGCGGTAGAGCTGCTCCCAGGGTGTGAACAACAGGGCCTGTGGGATCGGGTTGGCCAGGCCTGCATCGCCATGGGTATAGGCATCGCGTCCCTGAAAGGCCGCTACCCGTGGATAGGCCAGGGTGGGCACATAGGGCCGAAAGTCGTGGGACTTTTTTACCGACATGGCTTAGTGCGGTTCAACAAGGTGAACATCTTTTGGGATGCGTATCACGTGATGCACTTGTTGCCTGAACTTGGAGCGACAACCCAGCTGATTGAGCCAGTGAACTTTTCTGCTCAGTGAGAGTAGGGCGGATAGCCCGAAAATTTCGACTCAGCCTCCAGCCGCCGGATCATGGCATGCCACTCCAGCACGCCGTAGGGTCGGCGCGCACCGGGCTGATACAGGTGGGCGGTTTTGGCCAGCACCTCTTCTGTGGGTACCCTCAACTCAGCTTGTGCGGCCATCACATCCACCTGGGCCTGGCAGGCCAGCTCCAGGTTGTACATCAGGTTGAACGCCTCGCCCGCCGAGGGGCCGCAGGTGAGCAGGCCGTGGTTGTTGAGCACCATGGCGTTGTGCTCGCCCAGATCACGCACCAGGCGCTCGCGCTCGGCCAGGTCAATGGCTGGGCCCTCATACTCGTGGTAAGCCAGGTGGCCCACAAAGCGGATGCCGGTCTGGGTGAGCGGCAGCAAGCCGCATTTCATGGCCGAGACCGCCATGCCCGCGCGGGTGTGGGTATGCAGCACGCACTTCACATCCGGCCGCGCCTGATGGATGCAGCCATGAATCACAAAGCCAGAGTAATTGATGCCGTAGTCGGTTTCGGGCTTGGAAAGGATGTTGCCTTCCAGATCAATCTTGACCAGGCTGGATGCGGTGATCTCCTTGTACAGCAGGCCATACAGGTTGATCAGCAAATGCTCGGTGCCTGGAATGCGCAGGGTGATGTGGTTGTAGATCAGGTCGGTCATGCCGTAGAGGTCAACCAGGCGATAGGTGGCTGCCAATTCAAGCCGGGCTTGCCATTCTTCCGGGCTGACCTGGTCTTTGACCGAGGCGAAGTTGGTGGTGTAGGACATGGGAATGGTCTTGTAAGGCGTGCGAGTTGCCCGCCTGATTGCGCTACAGTTTGCCATAAAGTGCCCTGTGCAATTGCTTGATCACCGTCACTGCTCAGGGACATGGATAGCTAAAAAAATAGACTGCATCCTGATATGAAAATTTATGCCCTGGACGAAATGCATCCGGCTGGTCTGGAGTGGCTATCCCAATTCAATGAAGTCATCCGCTGTGACGATCCCCGGCGCCAACATTGGTATGAAGACGCAGAAGGGGTGATGGTGCGCTCGGTGCCGGTGCCGGGTGAGGAGATCCGCCAGGCCAAACACCTGCGCGTGCTGTCCAAGCAGGGCGTGGGCTTCAACCTGATCGACCTGCAGGCCTGCAAAGAGGGCGGTGTGATTGTCTGTAACACCCCCGGCGTCAATCGCATCGCGGTGGCCGAGATGGCCATGGCCCTCACCATGGCGCTGGCGCGGCGCGTGCCGGAGTTTGACCGCATGATCCGCCAGGGCCGGGTATTCAACCGCAACAACTTTCCTGGCATGGAACTCACCGGCAAGACGTTGGGCGTGATTGGCATGGGCAACACTGGCACCGAGTACGCCCGCATGATGCAGGGCGCCTTCAAGGTGCGTGTGCTTGCCTACGGCCCCAGTGCCCCAGCTGATGCCTGGCCCGACATTGCCCATGAACGGGTGGCCACGCTGGACGAACTCTGGCCCCAGGCCGATGTGATCTCGCTGCACATTCCCTACCGGCCGCAAAACCACCACCTGATTAATGCCGCCGCCCTGGCGGCGATGAAGCCCGGCGCTTTGCTGATTAATATTTCACGCGGTGGCCTGATCGACGAAGAGGCTTTGCATGCGTCCCTGGTCGCTGGCCACCTGGGCGGTGCCGGCCTGGATGTGTGGCAAGGCAAAGAGCCGCCCGATGCCAGCCACCCCTTGCTGGCCTTGCCGCAGGTGATTGCCACGCCGCACGCGGCGGCCGGCACCGAAGAGGC
>JAFMJA010000084.1 GCA_017853735.1 Burkholderiaceae bacterium
CTGGGCAATCCAGCCCACGGTACGAGCGAGGGCAAAAATTCCGGTGAACAGGTTGACCGGGATGCCGATGGCACGTTGCACAATGCCCGAATAAAAATCCACATTGGGATAGAGCTTGCGCTGGACAAAATAATCATCCTCGAGTGCAATCTTTTCAA
Organism: Burkholderiaceae bacterium; assembly: GCA_017853735.1. Taxonomy (GTDB): domain Bacteria; phylum Pseudomonadota; class Gammaproteobacteria; order Burkholderiales; family Burkholderiaceae_C; genus Hylemonella. The sequence goes on from JAFMJA010000084.1 coordinate 159, forward strand.
GAGCCATGGACAATTTGAAGAGTGGGTCGTTTTCCAGGCCCAATTCGGTCAGGACTTCCTTGCAGGTCTCCTGCATCAATTTGGCGCGCGGATCGTAATTTTTATAGACCCGGTGGCCAAAGCCCATCAGGCGCACGCCAGAGTTTTTGTCCTTGACCTGGTTCATGAATTCGCCGACCTTCGCCACCCCTCCATTGGCCTGGAGTTCCTCAAGCATATTGAGGCAAGCCTCATTGGCGCCGCCATGGGCAGGTCCCCACAGGCAGGCTACCCCAGCGGCAATGGCGGCAAAAGGGTTGGTACCCGAGGAGCCGCAAAGGCGCACGGTGGAGGTGGAGGCGTTTTGTTCGTGGTCAGCATGCAGAATGAAAATGCGGTCCAGGGCACGCTCGAGCACTGGATTGACCTTGTAGTCCTCACAGGGCGTGCCAAACATCATGCGCAGGAAATTGCCAGCGTAACTGAGCTCGTTACGAGGGTACATATAGGGCTGGCCAATCTTGTATTTGTAGGCCATGGCCACCAGCGTCGGCATCTTGGCGATCAGCCGGATGGCGGAGATTTCCCTGTGTTCTGGATTGTTGATGTCAGTGCTGTCGTGGTAGAAGGCCGACATGGCTCCTACCAACCCGGTCAGTACCGCCATCGGGTGGGCATCGCGTCGAAAGCCACGCAGGAAAAACTGCAGCTGCTCGTTGACCATGGTGTGACTGATCACGCGCTTGGTGAAATCAGCTTTTTGTTCTACGTTGGGCAGATCACCGTAAAGCAGCAGGTGACAGGTTTCCAGGAAATTGCACTGGGTGGCAAGTTGCTCGATGGGGTAGCCGCGGTAGAGCAACTCACCCTTGTCGCCATCAATGTAGGTGATGGAAGACTGGCATGAAGCCGTTGAGAGAAAGCCCGGGTCATAGGTGAACATGCCAGACTGACCGTAGAGCTTGCGGATGTCAATCACATCCGGGCCGATACTGCCCTGGTAAACAGGCAAGTCAATACTGGGGGTGCCGTTGCTGAACGACAGGGTGGCCTTGTTGTCGGCAAGTTTCATGGTTGTCCTTTCATTTTCAACATATCCAGGACCTCACGTACCTCCACGCGGTCCAGGGTGGAATCCACCAGCTCCAGCGGCTTGCGACCTAGCTGTAAATCCAGCAAGTCGTTGTCACTGAGCTCCATCAAGGCAGTCAGCCCACCAGCCTGACGCACAGTCAGCGTGTCTTCATATTTTTGGAAGAAACGCTCGATGAACAAATCATTTTCCAGCAAGCCCCGACGGCACCGCCACTTCAGCCTGCTCAGACCTTCAGAATCAATCAAAGTGTCGTTCACTTCAGGTCTCTGGTCAGGCTTCAGATCGCCCTGGCCAGCATCATGTCCTTGATCTTGCCAATTGCCCGGGTCGGGTTAAGCCCCTTTGGGCAGACATCAACGCAATTCATGATGGTATGGCAACGGAACAGGCGGTAGGGATCCTCCAGATTATCCAGGCGCTCGCCAGTGGCCTGGTCGCGGCTGTCGGCGATGAAGCGATAGGCTTGCAGCAACCCAGCAGGGCCGACAAATTTGTCTGGATTCCACCAAAAGCTGGGACAGCTGGTGGAGCAGCTGGCACACAGGATGCACTCGTACAAGCCGTTCAGCTCTTCGCGCTCCTCGGGTGTCTGCAGGCGCTCTTTTTCTGGGGGCACGGTGTCGTTGATGAGATAGGGCTTGATCGAGTGGTATTGCTTGAAAAACAAGGTCATATCCACGATCAGGTCGCGTATCACTGGCAGTCCTGGCAAGGGCTTCAGCACGATGGTCTCGGGCAATGTGCGCAGGTTGGTCAAGCAGGCCAAGCCGTTTTTGCCATTGATGTTCATCGCATCCGAGCCGCACACGCCCTCGCGGCAGGAACGACGGAAGGATAGTGAAGGGTCGAGGGCCTTGAGCTTGATCAGCGCATCGAGCAACATGCGTTCATGGCCATCGAGCTCAACCTCCAGGGTCTGCATATAAGGCTTGGCATCGGTATCGGGATCGTATCGGTAGATCTTGAACGTGCGTTTTTGCATGATGGGTTCACTCTTAGGGTTCTGGTCCGGCGGGGAATAAGGGGTGGAGAAGTTAGCCTCGGCGAAATCTTAGAAGGTACGAACTTTGGGCGGGACCGACTCAACCGTCAATGGCTGAAGATTGACCGGCTTATAGCTCAGACTGTTATTGGCGCTATGCCAAAGAGAGTGCTTCATCCATTCCTTGTCATTGCGCCCAAGAGGGAATTCGGCATCATCCGCGCCACGCTCATAGTCCTCGACGGTGTGCGCTCCACGGCACTCCTTCCGTGCGGCTGCTGAAGTCATGGTGGATTGAGCCGCTTCGATCAGGTTTTCCACCTCCAGAGCTTCAATGCGCGCAGTATTGAAAACCTTGGATTTATCCTTCAGCGAAATATGGCCCACCCGCTCGCGGATCGCGTTGATTTTGCTGACCCCCTCCTGCATGCTGGCTTGCGTTCGAAACACACCGGCGTGCTGCTGCATGGTGGTGCGAATATCACCCGCGACATCCTGAGAGTATTCGCCGGAGGTACTGGTATCGAGTCGGCTTAGACGGGCCCGGCTGAGATCGCTGGCGTTCGCCGGGAGTGTTTTGTGGGCTTTGTTGGCCTGGTTGTAGGCAACAATGTGGTTGCCGGCTGCCTTGCCAAAAACTATCAGATCCAGCAAAGAGTTGGTGCCCAGGCGATTGGCGCCATGCACGCTGACACAAGAGCACTCACCGACCGCATACAAGCCATTGACGACACCTTGACCGCCCTGGCCATCCGGTACCACGACCTGGCCATTGATATTGGTGGGGATACCGCCCATCTGATAGTGAATGGTGGGGACGACCGGAATCGCCTCGCGAGTGATGTCGACATTGGCAAAATTGATGCCGATTTCGAACACTGAAGGTAGCCGTTTATGGATGGTGTCAGCGCCCAGGTGGTCTAGCTTGAGTAACACGTAATCCTTGTTGGGTCCGCAGCCGCGACCCTCCTTGATTTCCTGGTCCATGCAACGGGAAACAAAGTCGCGGGGCGCCAGATCCTTGAGGGTCGGTGCATAACGCTCCATGAAGCGTTCGCCCTGGTTGTTGAGCAGAATTGCGCCCTCACCACGACAGCCCTCGGTCAGCAGTACGCCAGCGCCTGCGACGCCTGTAGGATGGAATTGCCAGAACTCCATATCTTGCAGGGGAATGCCGGCTCGCGCAGCCATTCCAAGCCCGTCACCCGTGTTGATAAAGGCATTGGTGGAGGCGGCAAAAATTCGACCAGCACCTCCGGTGGCCAATAGAACGGTTTTGGCCTGCAGAATATGCAGATCGCCCGTTTCCATTTCCAAGGCAGTCAGGCCAACGACATCACCATCCGCGTCACGGATCAGGTCCAGTGCCATCCATTCCACAAAAAACTGGGTACGCGCGGCCACGTTTTGTTGGTAAAGGGTATGGAGCAGGGCATGACCGGTGCGATCAGCTGCAGCGCAAGCACGTTGAACTGGCTTTTCACCATAATTCGCAGTGTGTCCCCCAAAGGGTCTTTGGTAGATGGTTCCGTCAGGATTGCGGTCAAAGGGCATGCCCATGTGTTCCAGCTCATAGACCACTTTGGGTGCTTCACGGCACATGAACTCGATTGCATCCTGGTCGCCCAACCAGTCTGAACCCTTGACCGTGTCATAAAAATGATAGTGCCAGTTGTCTTCGGACATATTGCCCAGGGAGGCGCCAATGCCGCCCTGCGCGGCGACTGTATGGGAACGGGTAGGGAAAACCTTGGAAAGGACCGCCACATTGAGGCCGGCTCGGGCGAGTTGCAAGGAGGCGCGCATGCCGGCACCGCCGGCCCCGACGATCACGACATCAAACTTACGTTGAGACACAGATTGCGAGGAATAAGACATCAGAGTCTCCAGAGAACTTCAATAGCCCAGCCGGCGCAACCGACCAGCCAGACAATGGTGAACACCAACAAGGAAAGACGAAGCCAGACCGGTTTGATGTAATCCATCCAGATGTCACGCACACCCACCCAGGCGTGCCAGGCCAACGCCACAATCATGGAGAAGGTGAGAAACTTCATCCACTGTGGCGCGAAAATTCCGGCCCAGCTTGGGTAGTCAATTGGCCCTTTGATGAGCAATACCTGGACGAGGACTGCCAATGTGTAAAGGGCCATCAGAACGGCAGTGGCACGTTGGACGATCCAGTCGCGTAACCCGTAGTGGGCACCAACGACAATGCGTTTGGATCCGTAGTTGACAGACATTTGAGTTTTCCTGGTCCTAAAAGTGGGGCGATAAAGAATGGGCTCGCGTCAATACAAATTGAATAGTTTGGCACCGAGCAGAACGGTAGTCAGCAGGCTGAGCACCAGGGTCAGGAGTGCCGAGTTCCTGCCAAATTCCTTGGTCACTGCGTGGGCGGCATCCATCACCAGGTGACGTAGTCCGGCGATCAGATGGTGAAGGAAAGCCCAGATCAGAGCCAGGGCAAGCAGTTTGAAAATAGCGCCGGGCAGGCCCAGAGCGCCTTGGCTGAACACAGCGCTCAGTCGAGCGTGCGAGTATTCGGAGGACACAGAAAGGTCAAATGTCCAAACCACCAGGGGCAAGAGAAAGAAGATCAGTGCGCCACTGATGCGATGCAGGATGGAAACCCATCCGGCCAGTGGCAAGCGATAGCTGGGCAAGTCGCTCAAGGCGTTGATATTGCGGAATTCGGTGCGAGACCTGGTTGGAGTGGGCTGCGATGTCATGGCGGGCATTTCCTCACTGGATTTCAGTGACAATTGATCTTCGAAAGGCCGATTCTAGGGCCATGAATACCCCCGGAGGGGATGGCGGAAGTCGCTCTGGTGTTTTGCATCTCGTTAAGAACCTCAGTTCAGTTCAAGTCGTTTCGGTAGTGGTGACTATCGGTCAAATAAAGTCCACGTCGCAATTCCATGGGTAGATCGTTGTAGGTGTAAGCAACCCGTTCCACACTGAGCAAAGGCGTAGCCAAGTCGATTTTTAGCAAACCGGCCTGCTCAGGATCGGGCAGGACAGCACGAATTTTTTCCTCGGCTCTCACCATGCGAACGCCAAACTCGGTTTCAAACAAGGCGTACATCGGACCCCGATACTCACGAAGCCGCTCCGCAGTGAGGCCCTTGAAGGGAGAGGCTGGCAACCAAAGATCCTCCAGGATGGTGGGGCGAGCGGCGAAGGAAAGGACCCGGCTTACCTGCAACACGCTGTCACCGCCACGCAAGTCCAGCAAACGGGCTATCGAAGCAGGGGCACGCAACCTTTTGCAGTCGATGATGTCACGGGTGGCGGGCAACTCTCCGGCCAGTTCGCCCTGGTCAGGCCTGAGGTGCAAAAAACGATACTGAACGCGCTGCTCGGCGTGGGTTGCAACAAATGTCCCCTTGCCTTGTCGGCGCAGCAGGAGATTTTCGGCAGCAAGTTCATCGATAGCCTTGCGCACTGTTCCCTGGCTGACTCGGTAGCGCACCGCCAAATCCATCTCGCTGGGAATCACTTCGCCTGGCCGCCATTCCCCACTTTGCAGGCTTTGCAGAATAAGGTCCTTGATCTGGCGATACAGCGGGCTGAAAGCTGGAGTGGCTCCGATGGGGCGTGGGTTTTCCAGCCGGCCGGTCTCGGTTTTGGTATTTTCGGCGGGTAGCTGATCGGAAGTCATACCTTGGCATGGAGGGGGCAGCGGACGTTGACCAATCATATCTTATATAAGATAGAAGATTAATTGATTTCAAGCTGTTTTCGCGCTACACTCGCCAGTTCAGTTTGACCTAGCCAAGCTCTTCGCTGGCCCTGGTCGACCCTTAGCATCAATCTCGCCCTGGAGCCTCAAATGAGTAAAAAGCCTGTCCGAGTTGCCGTCACCGGAGCCGCTGGCCAAATTGGTTATGCCTTGCTGTTTCGCATTGCGGCGGGTGAAATGCTGGGCAAGGACCAGCCGGTCATCCTGCAATTGCTGGAAATTCCGGATGAGAAGGCGCAAAAGGCGCTCAAGGGCGTGATGATGGAGCTCGACGACTGCGCCTTTCCTTTGCTGGCTGGAATGACGGCGCATAGTGATCCCATGACGGCATTCAAAGATGCCGATTACGCCTTGTTGGTGGGATCGCGCCCACGCGGGCCAGGCATGGAACGCGCTGAACTTTTGTCCATCAACGGTCAGATATTCATTGCCCAGGGCAAGGCCCTCAACGCAGTGGCCAGCCGAAATGTCAAGGTGCTGGTGGTTGGCAATCCGGCCAACACCAACGCTTATATCGCCATGAAATCTGCGCCGGATCTGCCGCGCAGGAACTTTACCGCCATGTTGCGCCTGGACCATAACCGGGCTTTGTCGCAGATTGCGGCCAAGATCGGGCAGGCGGTTGCAGATATTGAGAAGTTGTGTGTCTGGGGCAACCACTCTCCCACCATGTACGCTGACTACCGCTTTGCCACTGTCAAAGGCGCTAGCATCAAGGACATGATCAAGGACCAGGTCTGGAACGAAACGGTCTTCTTGCCCACAGTGGGTAAGCGCGGCGCAGCCATCATCGAAGCGCGTGGCCTGTCCTCTGCTGCCTCGGCTGCCAATGCTGCCATTGATCACATGCGCGACTGGGCGCTTGGAACCAATGGTAAATGGGTCACCATGGGTATCCCTTCGGATGGACAGTACGGCATTCCTGCCGACATCATGTTTGGCATGCCGGTGGTTTGCAGCGCCGGCGAATACAAGGTGGTGGAAGGGCTGGCCATCGATGATTTCAGCCGCAAGTGCATCGACAAAACCCTGGCTGAACTTCAGGGCGAACAGGACGGGGTTAAGCACCTGCTCTGATGAGTCATCCGCGCGACATCCTACTTGGGGCTCAAGCCGGAGCAATTTCGCTACCGGTCTGTGATCACTACAGCGGCGTGGAAACGCGGATGCGAAAAAGCTTGCAATTGCAGGCTGAGATGATCGGTGAGTTCGGAACGTGCGTGTTTGATGTCACGCTCGATTGCGAGGATGGTGCCCCTGTGGGTGGAGAGCGTGATCATGCTGAATTGGTGGTGGCGCTTATTCATGAGGCTCAACAGAAGGCCCGCCAACTTTCATTGGAGATTGCGCCTCGCGTGGCAGTGCGCGTGCATCCGGTAGATCACCCTTCATTTGAGGCCGATGTGGCTACGATTGTCGGTGGCGCCGGGCACGAGCTTTGTCACCTGATGATTCCCAAAGTCGAATCGGTGGCTGATGTCCAGCGCGCGGTACAGGTAGTGGATGCTGCGTCAGGACCGGCTGGCCAATCAAATCCTTTGCCCCTGCATGTGTTGCTCGAATCGCCAGCCGCCATTCACCGGGCTTTTGACATTGCAGCTCACCCGCGTGTGCAGTCCATCAGCTTTGGCCTGATGGATTTTGTTTCCTCCCACGGTGGAGCGATTCCGGATAGCGCCATGAGTTCTCGCCCAGACGCTGCCGAGCCGGGACAGTTCAGCCATCCCCATGTGATCCGCGCCAAGTTGGAAATCGCTGCGGCCTGTCATGCCAATGGCAAGGTGCCATCGCATTGTGTGGTCACTGAATTCAGCGATGTCGAGGCCTTAAAGCATGCGGCCCGCAAGGCCTCGCGTGAATTTGGTTTCACACGAATGTGGAGCATTCATCCCAATCAGATCCGCCCGATCCTGGAGGCGCTTGCACCGAGTGCTCAGGATATTGAACGCGCTGCCAGCTTGACCCAGGCTGCTATAGCTGCACAGTGGGCGCCAGTCAGTTTTGAGGGACAACTGCACGATCGAGCCAGCTACCGCTATTTTTGGCAGGTGCTGGAGCGTGCACATCAGACTGGCCGGGTGATGCCTGAAGCCATGAAGTCGTTTTTCTGATCGATCTGCTCTTCAGGTAACTAGCCATGAAAACTTTGCAGGCCTCGGTTCTCGTTCTTCTTCTTGCCTTCTGCTGGCCGGCGCTGGTAGAAAACAAGGCGCCCGTCAAGAAAGCTTCCAAACCGGTACGCAAACCCAGCCCTCGTGCGCCAGTGGCTTCGGTGGAGGTTCAGCCGCCAATGGCACCTCTGCAGCCCCTCGGTGAGGCGGAGCTGGATTTGGCCAAGCGTGTATTCGTGGGTTATCTGCCATGCGAGATGGGAGCCTCAGTGACCATCGAAGCATCGCCCCATCAGGCGGGTTATTTTCAATTGCGCTTTGGCAAGCACCAATACCATATGGCCCCAGTACAGACCACCACGGGTGCCATTCGGCTGGAAGACCACCACGCGCATGCCACCTGGTTACAACTTGCCAACAAGTCTATGCTGGTCAGCGACAAATTGGGTCGACGACTGGTGGACGCGTGCATGACCCCCGATCAGCTGCAGTACGTCGAGCAAATGAAGACTCGGCCTGTGGTATCGGTCCTGGATGACCTCCCCACTGCTGATGGCAGCCTGGTCCAGAAATAAGCGGATATTCAACTGTATTCAAGAAGGAGCCCCCTATGTTGCAAGCCTATCGTGCCCATGTTGCTGAACGCGCTGCGCTCGGCATCCCCCCCTTGCCTCTGACTGCCAAGCAAACCGCCGAACTGATCGAGCTGCTGAAAAATCCACCTGCTGGTGAAGCGACCGACCTGGTTGAGCTGATCACTTATCGAGTGCCGGCAGGGGTGGATGATGCCGCCAAAGTCAAGGCCAGCTATCTGGCTGCAGTAGCGCATGGAACTGAAGTTTGCGCGCTGATCTCCCGCGTGAAAGCCACCGAACTGTTGGGAACCATGCTGGGGGGCTACAACCTGGCGCCATTGATTGATTTGTTGGACGATGCTGAAGTGGGCGCGGTAGCCGCGAACGGATTGAAAACCACTCTTTTGATGTTTGATCAGTTTCACGACGTCCAGGAAAAGGCCGAGAAGGGCAATTCAAATGCCAAGTCAGTCCTCAAGAGCTGGGCGGATGCTGAATGGTTCACCAGTCGCCCTGAACTGCCCGAGAGCATGCAGATCACCGTATTCAAGGTGCCCGGAGAAACCAACACTGACGATCTCTCCCCTGCGCCTGATGCCTGGAGCCGCCCCGACATTCCGCTGCACGCCTTGGCCATGTTGAAGAACAAGCGCGAAGGCGCTCCATTTCAGCCTGAAGAGGATGGCAAGCGTGGCCCCATCAAGTTCATCACCGAGCTGGCAGCCAAGGGTAATCTGGTGGCTTATGTGGGGGATGTGGTTGGCACAGGATCATCGCGCAAGTCAGCCACCAACAGCGTGTTGTGGTTCACCGGCCAAGACATTCCCTTTGTTCCGAACAAACGCTTTGGCGGAGTTTGTCTCGGTAGCAAGATTGCGCCGATTTTTTACAACACCATGGAAGATGCAGGCGCTTTGCCGATCGAACTGGATGTCAGCCAGATGAATATGGGTGATGTGATCGAGTTGCGTCCTTATGAGGGCAAAGCCCTCAAGGATGGCAAGGTGATCGCAGAGTTCACAGTTCGCAGTGAAGTCCTGTTTGATGAAGTGCGCGCGGGGGGCCGCATCCCGCTGATCGTCGGACGTGGGCTGACTGCCAAGGCGCGCGAAGCGCTGGGCTTGCCTGCCTCGAACCTGTTTCGTTTGCCCAATCACCCGGTCGCCAAGGTCAAGGGTTTCACCTTGGCACAAAAAATGGTGGGTCGGGCCTGTGGCCTGCCCGAGGGCCAGGGGGTTTTGCCGGGCACCTATTGCGAGCCACGTATGAGCTCGGTGGGCTCGCAGGACACCACGGGAACCATGACCCGTGATGAACTCAAG
>JAFMJA010000085.1 GCA_017853735.1 Burkholderiaceae bacterium
ACACCGGCCATGATTCTCGGGATTTCATGGCGTAGCCACTCCACCTCCTGCTCCGGGACTTCGAACACCAGTTCGTCGTGCACCTGCATGATCATTTTTGTCTGGCGTTTTTCCTCGTCCAGCACTCTTTGCACCTGATTCATGCTGAGCTTGATCAGATCAGCTGCCGTTCCCTGCATGGGTGCATTGATGGCTGCGCGCTCGGCAGCGCTTCGGCGCGGACCATTGGGAGAGTTGATCTCAGGCAGATACAGTCGCCGGCCAAAGACGGTTTCCACATAGCCCCGCGACTTGGCACTGGCCCGGGTGGCGTCCATGTACTGTCGCACACCGGCAAAGCGCTCGAAATAGCGCTCGATGTAGTTTTTGGCGGCCATATTGTCAATGCCCAGGCTTTTGGCCAGGCCATAGGCACTCATACCGTAGATCAGGCCGAAATTGATGACCTTGGCGTAGCGACGCTGCTCACTTGAGACCGCGCTGGTCGGGATGCCAAATACCTCGGATGCAGTGGCCCGATGCACATCCATGCCATCGTGAAAAGCCAGCAGCAAGGCGGTATCCCCACTGAGATGGGCCATGATGCGCAACTCGATCTGGGAATAGTCGGCACTGGCGATCTTCCAACCTGCTTGCGCCACAAAGGCCTCGCGCACCCGGCGTCCCTCAGGCGTTCGAATCGGAATATTCTGCAAATTAGGATCATTGCTGGACAAGCGCCCGGTCACCGCTACCGCCTGGGCATAGTGGGTGTGGACCCGGCCAGTCTGCGGCGAGGCCATCTGTGCCAGTTTGTCGGTATAGGTGCTCTTGAGTTTGGACAAGCCGCGGTGCTCCAGAATCTTGGCAGGCAGCGGATAGTCCTCGGCCAGTTTTTCCAGTACCTCCTCATCGGTGCTGGGCGCACCTGTGGCCGTCTTCTTCACCACTGGCAAGCCCAGTTTTCCAAAAAAAATCTCCCCGATCTGCTTGGGAGATCCCAGGTTGAACGGCAGACCTGCCAGCTCATAGGCCTCCTGCTCCAACTGCTGAATGCGCTGGCCCAGTTCGCGGCTCTGCTGGGCCAGCACCTGTGCATCGATCAGCACGCCATTGCGTTCGATTCGGTACAAGGTCTCAGAACTGGCCATCTCCAGCTCATAAATGAAGCGCAGCCTGTCATCAGCCAGCAGCCTGGGCCACAAGGTGGCGTGCACATCCAGGGTCTGGTCAGAGTCTTCGCAGGAATATTCAGCCGCCTTGGCAATGTCCACCTGACTGAAAGAAATCTGCTTGGCACCCTTGCCGCACAGGTCCTCGTAATTGATCCCCGAGCGCCCCAGGTGCCGCTCGGCCAGGCTGGCAAGACCGTGGGGTTTGTGCACCTCCAGCACATAGCTTTGCAACATGGTGTCATGAACATAGCCCTGGACCTCAATGCCATGGTTGGCAAAGACATGACGGTCATATTTGACATGCTGCCCCAGCTTTCGGGCCGAAGCATTTTCCAGCCAGGGCTTCATTCTGGCCAGCACTTCGGTACGGGACAGCTGTGACGGTGCAGCGGGGTAATCGTGCATCAGGGGGATATAAGCCGCCTCACCGGGCAGCACACTGAATGAAATTCCCACGATTTCAGCGGCCATCTCATCCAGGGAGGTGGTCTCCGTGTCCAGGGCCACCAGTTCAGCCTGGCTGATCCTGAGCAGCCAATGTTCAAGATCGGGCCAGTCCAGTATGGTGTGGTAGTCCACACTGACCACGCGGCTGGGCGGTGTGGATGGCTCAAACAGATCCGGCTCCGATCCTGCCGGGCTGAAAGGGACACGGCCAACATCGCGCTCCAGTGAGCGGGCCAGGGTTTTGAAGCCATATTGTTCGTAAAAAGTCCTGAGAGCGTCTTTGTCAGGCTCACCCACCCGCACCGCCTCCAGGGAGGGTAGGCCCGGCACCCATCCGTCCAGATCACAATCGGTCTTGATGGTCAGCAACTGACGCCCGGTGGGCAACCAATCCAGGGCTTTGCGCAAATTTTCACCCGCCACCCCTTTGATGTCGCTGGCATGGGCCACCAGGGCGTCCAGAGAACCAAATTCCTGCAGCCACTTGGCGGCTGTCTTGGGCCCAACTTTTTCGACCCCCGGCACATTGTCCACGGCGTCACCCACCAGCGTTTGAAAGTCCACCATCAAGTCAGGAGGCACCCCGAACTCGGCCTGCACACCCGCCAGATCGCGCCGCTTGCCGTTCATGGTGTCGACGATCGTGATATGCCGGGTCACCAGCTGTGCCAGATCCTTGTCGCCGCTGCTGATAATCACTTCCAGCTGCTGCTCGGAGGCTGTCTTGGCCAGCGTGCCGATCACATCATCAGCCTCTACCCCGGGCACATCCAGCACCTTCCAGCCCATCAGACGTACCACCTCATGGATGGGTTCGATCTGCTGGCGCAGATCATCAGGCATTGGGGCGCGCTGGGCCTTGTAGGCAGGATAGAGCGCATCCCTGAAGTTAGGCCCCTTGGCATCGAAAACGCAGGCTGCATAGTCAGCATGGACCTCCCTGCGCAGGCTTTGCAGCATGTTGATCATCCCGCGGATGGCACCAGTCGGCTGGCTGGTGGGATCGCCTGGCACCGCCCGCAGATCGGGCATGGCATGAAAAGCCCGGTACAGATAGCTCGAGCCATCGACCAGTAGCAAGGTTTTGCCTGTTTTTTCGGATTCGCTCATCTGCGCATTGTGCCTTCAGCCGCATCTGGCGGGGAAGTCTTACAATGGCTCGATGCGCAACTTTGCCCTGCCCCTTTTATTGTTGGCCCAGGCCTTTTTTCTGGCTGGCCCGGCGTTTGCTCAAGCCCAAGCCGCCGCTCCAAGCGATGATTCCCGTGGCAAGCTCGAACAGCGAACTGAACAGATTCGACATGAAGATGCAGGCTCGCGCATCGATGAGCTGCGGGTTGGCGGTGAGACCAGAAGCATCACAGTCCAACCCAAGGGCGGCGCCCCAGCCTACGACATCACCCCCGACAGCACCAACCGCAACCCGGCTACTGCCGATCGTGACCGCAATTCCAGTGGCTCGGGGGGCTGGAAAATCAAGAGTTTCTGAGTCATGGCTGTCTTCACCGAGGTCTCTTTTGAAGAGGCCGGCGAATTGCTGGAAAGGCTCAGACTGGGCAAACTGCACAAGCTCGAGGGCTGTGCAGGTGGTATCGAAAATACCAACTACTTTGTCAGCACGGATCAGGGTGATTATGTCTTGACCCTGTTTGAGCGCCTAAGCTTGCAGCAACTGCCCTTCTACCTGCGACTGATGAAGCATCTGGCGCTCAACGGCATTCCCGTTCCCGACCCGGCGGCTGACTGCGATGGTGAAATCGTGCACCAGCTCAAAGGTAAACCGGCTGCAGTCGTTGATCGCTTGCGTGGCCAAAGCGAACTCCATCCCGAACCGTCCCACTGTGCAGTGGTCGGCGCAATGCTGGCCAACATGCATCTGGTAGCGCGCAGCTTTGATCGACAGCAAGCCAATTTACGCGGGCTGGCCTGGTGGAATGAGACCGTGCCACAGGTATTGCCCCATATCACCCCTGCGCAGTCCGACTTGCTGCAAAGTGAGCTTGCCTACCAAAACCATGTGGGGGCAAGCGCGGCCTACGCAGCACTGCCGCGCGGACCGATCCATGCCGACCTGTTTCGCGACAATGTGATGTTCGACAATGCTCCTGGGTCGAAGGCCCCGGTGCTGACAGGCTTCTTTGATTTCTATTTTGCCGGGGTCGATACCTGGTTGTTTGACCTGGCTGTTTGCCTGAACGACTGGTGCGTCAAACTCGACTGCGGGGTGAGCGACGAACCCAGAGCATCGGCTTTTTTGCAGGCCTATGCCAAAGTTCGGCCACTTCAAGCCGCAGAGCGCCAACTGCTGCCAGCCATGCTGCGCGCGGCAGCCTTGCGCTTTTGGCTCTCGCGCCTATGGGATTTACACCTGCCGCGGCAAGCCAGTATGCTGCAAGCGCACGATCCCAGCCATTTCGAACGAGTCCTGCGTCGGCGCGTGCTTGACGCCAAGATGTACGCGCAGCCCTTGGAGACAGCGCCCGCATGAAGCTCAATATAGTTCCAGCCCGCACTGGCTGGCTCTGGGTTCGTCTGGGGCTGCGCACATTCAGACGGCAGCCCTTGGCATTGGCCGGCCTGTTTTTCATGTACATCACCACCATTTCCCTGACCAGCCTGGTTCCCCTGGTGGGCAATGTGCTGGCTTTGGCCTTGCTGCCAGCCGCCACCCTGGGGCTGATGGCGGCCACGCGGGAGGCTGAACAAGGGAACTTTCCAATGCCGTCGATTCTGCTGAGCGCGTTTCGTGCAGGACGCCATCGCGCCCGTGCCATGGCCTTGCTGGGTCTGCTTTACGCCGGAGCGTTCCTGTTGTTACTGGGTGCCACCGCGCTGCTGGATGGGGGAACATTTGCCCGCTTTTATCTGATGGGCGGGGCCCTCACGCGGGAGGTGATTGAATCGGCCACCTTCCAGCAAGCCGTCTGGCTGGCCATGGCGCTGTACTTACCGCTGTCCTTGCTGTTCTGGCATGCACCGGCGCTGGTGCACTGGCATGAGATCCCCCCGGTCAAGAGCCTCTTCTTCAGTGCGGTGGCATGCGTGCGAAATTTTGGCGCAATGACCATCTTTGCTTTGGGTTGGATGGCCATCTTCACGGGGGTTGGCATCCTGCTAACCCTGGTGACCATCCCGTTGGGTCAGTCCGGCATGATTGGCACCCTGATGCTGCCCACCCTGCTCCTGCTGGCGGCGATTTTCTTCACCTCGATCTGGTTCAGCTTTCGCGATTGCTTTGCCGACTAGGCAAAATTTGAGCGGTCTCTTGCCAGCAAGAGATTTTGCCGGCGATAGAATTTCGCCCTCTGGCTTGTTCGAACGGATCCATTTATGCAAATCCTTTTCCAACGCGCAGTTCAGATCGGCTTTGCCCTGGCCTTCAGCGGGTGGCTGACGCCTTCTTTGGCTCAGTCTGCGGCCCCCGCCCCTGCCCATGCGGCAGAAACAGACACCAGCGTGGTCAAGCCTCCGCCACGCGACATCAAAGACATACTTCGGGTGCTTGAAGCAAGCAAGATTGACCTCAGTGAAGTCGAGCGTGCCAGGCAGCTGATCGCCGCACCTTTACCCGCCGAGAATGCCGGCAATATGGCCCTCAATGCCTTTTTTCATAAGCGCGCGATTGCCTATCAGAAGCTTGGCAAAACCCAGGAAGCGGTTCTTGATTTCAGGCGCGTCGCCATCAATCATCCGCATGACAACCCTCAGTTCCAGATGCGCGATTTTCTGGAGCTGGGCGTGATCGAAGGAAACGCCGGCAATATTGCCAAGGCACTGGAGGCACTGGAGAAGGTCAAGTCCATGGCAGAGCGCCAGCGCATGGGAGGCATGGTGTTGACTGCCAACCGGTTGCTCTCTGCCTACCATGGCATTGCTGGAAATTTTGAGAGGGCTGGCGCCTTGTTGCGGGATGCCGATGCCCAGATGGTCTTGCTTCGGCGCAGCCCTCGCCTGACCGAATTTGCCACCAATTGGGAATCGCAACTGGAGAGTACCCGTGGCACCTTTTATCGCCAGCAAGGCCAATGGGTGGAGAGTGAGCGCTCCACACGCAAAGCGATTCGCCTGCTGCAGCAGATGCTTGATAAAGCCAAGAACAATCCCAAGAAAATTGATGACCTATCCAACGCGGAGCGTAGCCTGGCCGACGGCAACAACAATGCTCGGGGCACTATTTCCCAGCTCATTTACCGTCAGATGGAGCTGGCCAACGTGCTGCTGGAGCAGCGCAAGATGGTTGATGCCGAGTATTACGCCCGGGAGGGTCTGACTCTGGCCCTGGACACCTTCGGCCGCAACTCCACCGAGGTCGGTAAAACCCTGACCCAGCTCTCAAAAGTCATCTCAGAATTGGGGCGCTCTAATGAAGCGCTTGTGCTGGCCAGGGCGGCGCTCGCAGCCAATGTGGAGGGCGGCATCTCTGACGACTCCTATGTGATGGCCATCTCCAGAAAGTTCTACGCCACTGCCCTGGTGGCCGATGGCCAATACCTGGAAGCTGACAAGGTATTTCGCGAAATGATGGCCGGTGTCCGCAAAGACCCTGAATTGGAAAAAACCTTCCGACCCAATGACCTGGACTGGGTGTTGGCGATGCAAAAGATTGGCCGCTCTGCAGAAGCTGGGGTCATGTCGGCTGCCATGCTCAAAAGCGCAGAAGATCGCCTCGCGAAAGGCAGTCCGCGCGTGGCGCTGATCAGAGCTTTCAATGCTGTTTCACTTCAGAATCAGGGCAAGCTCAAGGAGGCTCAACTGGCCTACCAGGCTGCCATTCCAGTCTTGGTGGACCAGACCAAAAATGACGCCGAGAATGACACAGCCACCTTGAAACAGCAGCAGCGCAGCACCTATTTGTTTGAAAATTATCTGGCCATGCTGGCTCAGCTGGCCAAAGCCGAACCAGCCCAAGCCCAGGCAGCCGCGGTGGAAGCCTTTCGCATCGCTGATCTGGCCAAGAGCAGCGGCGTACAGCGTGCACTGACCGCCAGCGCAGCGCGCGCCAATATACGTGACCCCAAGCTGGCCGAGCTGGCCCGTAAGGAACAGGATCTGCAGCGCCGGGTCACTTCCCTGTCAGAGCTGTTAACCGGTTTGCTGGCTGCGCCGCCCGAGCAGCAGCTGCCTACAGTGCAGGCCAAGATCCGGCAGGACATTGCCGGCTTCATCAGCGAACGCGAAAACCTGAAAAAGGAAATTGAGCGCAGATTCCCCGACTACGCCGACATGGTCGATCCCAAGCCGGCCACCGTGGAACGTACCCGCCAGTTGCTGCGTGCCGACGAGGTTCTGGTGTCCTGGTATTTTGGCGAAAAAGAAGCCTATGTCTGGGCGATCAGCAAGACCGGCGTGCCGCTCTTCAAATCCTTGACGCTGGGACGAGGTGAAATGGCCAAACAGGTCACCTTGCTTCGCAAAGCCCTGGACCCGGGTGTCTCCACGGTCGATGAAATTCCGCCGTTCAACACCCAGGCAGCCTATCAGCTTTATGAACAGATCCTGGCCCCGGTTCAAGATAGCCTGAAAGGGAAAAAAGTACTGCTGGTCGTCCCGCACGCCGAACTCGGTCAGCTACCTCTGGCTGTCTTGCTCACCCGTGACACGCCCGTGCCTGCTGCCACTGCCGTTCCTTTTGCTGGCTACCGCGCCATGCCCTGGCTGATCCGTGACATTGCCCTGGCGCAACTGCCTTCGGTGACCGCACTGGCCGCCTTGCGCAACGCGCCGGCTGCCAGCCCCGGTCGGAAAAACTTCATCGGCTTTGGTGACCCCTTTTTCAGTAGCGAGCAAGCCCAGAGCGCTGAAAAACGCCAGCCATCTGCTGACCCCACGCAATTGGCGACCCGTGGCCTGCCCTTGCTCCTGCGCAGCGTGCCTAAGACCAGCGGTGTGAGTTCCGCCGAACTGGCCTTGTTGCCCAGATTGCCGGATACGCAGGCCGAGATTCTGGAGATTGCCAAGGTCCTGGCCGCTGAACCAGGAGATGTCTACCTCAACAAGCAGGCCAGCGTCAAATCGGTACTCGAAACAGATTTGTCCAATCGCAAGGTGGTGATGTTTGCCACCCACGGCCTGGTGCCCGGTGAACTCGATGGCCTGACCCAACCTGCCCTGGCCTTGAGTTCGCCGGATGTGACTGGCGAAAAAGGTGGCGATGGCTTGCTCACCATGGACAAGGTCTTGACGCTCAAACTCAACGCGGACTGGGTGGTGCTTTCGGCCTGTAATACCGCCTCGGGTGAAGGCTCAGGATCGGAGGCGGTTTCCGGCTTGGGACGAGCATTTTTTTATGCTGGCGCGCGAGCCCTGCTGGTTTCCAACTGGCCTGTTGATTCGGTGGCAGCCCGCTTGCTCATGACAGACCTGTTCAAGCGGCAGCAGGGCGGCTCCGAGGCTCAGAACAAGGCTGAGTCTCTGCGACAGGCCATGCTGGCCCAACTGGACCAGGGAGGCATGCCAGGCCCCAAGGAAATGCAGTATTCTTACGCCCATCCCTTGTTCTGGGCGCCCTTTGTTGTGGTTGGCGACTAAGGCTGGAAAGTTCTTGGCTCTGGGTCAGTCTGACTGATCGACTTGATTTGGGCGCATTTTTCTAGATGCTCGTAGGAGCGCATGTGAGGAGAAAAAAATGATCAGGTTTTTGATGGCCGCCGCTGTGGTGATCAGCCAGGCTTGTATCGCCGCATTGGCCCAAAATTCGCCGCTGATTACTCCGGCTGAAGCAGCCTTGCCGCCGGCTGCGGGCGCATTGGCCACACGTGGCATCTCGCGCGGACCGGCGGTCAAATTGGTGTCGCCTGCTCCCGATGCGCCGGTGAAGTCCCCCTTCAATCTACGCCTGAATTTTGAAGCCAGGGGTGGTGAAAAGATTGACCCCAATTCGGTCAAGGTGGTCTATTTGAAGTCGCCTTTTGTTGACCTGACCCCCAGACTGCAATCGGCGATCACCGCCTCGGGTATCGAAATGCCTCAGACGCAAGTACCCCCGGGGGAGCACACCCTGCGTGTAACTGTCAAAGACTCGGCTGGTCGCGAGACCAACAGCACTGTGACCCTTTCAGTCGGCAAATAATGAAGTGTCCTTACTGCCAGAGTGAAATCGAGGATGAAGCTCTGGTTTGCAAGGTATGTAGACGCGACCTCTATCTGTTCAAGCCTCTGCTCGCCAGGATTGCATCGCTGGAGGAGCAGGTCCAGGGCCTGGCGGAACACGAGTCTGACAAGGTCCGCATCCAGCAACTGGAAGCGCAGGTCAGCACACTGCATGAACAGCTGCACCGTCCGCCTGTTGGCGCGCAGGGTGTGTTGCTGGCCCTGGCCACCTATATCCTGCTGCCCCTTGGCCTGCTGCTGCTGGCGCACGCCATCATCACCATCGTCCTCGACACCAATCTGCTGTTTCTGCGCATCATCTCGATTGTCTTGCCACTTCCTTTTGGGCTGATGCTCATGCGGCAGGCCCGGCGCTCGATCTTTATTTGGTTTCTGGGAACCGTGGTCCTGGCAATTGCATCGGTGATAGGCATGAGCTGGATCACCAGCCTTGTCGACCATACACCTGTATTGCCCAAAGATGCTTTCGAGTGGAGAGAGTATCTTGAATACGCTGCCAGCATCTCGCTCAGTTTCCTCACCGGCATGTTGATCGGAAGTATTTCCAGTACCAAGGCCCACCGGGCCGCTGGCAAAGCCCAGGCGCGCGCTTCTTTTGCCCAATCGCTTCTCTCCAGGGTGCTCGGCGCCAATCTGTCACCGGCCCAGATCAACGAGATCATGAAAAAGCTCAACGACTATGGCAGTTCGGCTGTTGCGCTGGGAACAACCGCCTTGTCTATCTACACCGGTTTGAAGGGCTTCATGGGCAAATAAGCCCAGTGCATGCGCCTTGTCTCAGGGCGATACGTCGAGCGGCGTCAACTTGGCCACGCTCAGTGCCAACCACTTGAGGCCATGGCGATTGAAGTTCACCTGGGCCCGTGCATCCTCACCTGCGCCTTCGAGAGTCAATACCTGGCCCTCACCAAACTTGTTGTGAAATACCCGCATCCCAGTGCGCAAGTCACCTGAGGGCGCTTTGGATGTGACTTCGATCTGGCGCTCGCGCTCAGGCGTGGGCCAACTGGCAGCCGCATGCTGTGCACCAGCGCCCCAGCGAGGGGCAGATACAGAACCAAAGCCAACTTGCTTGGGGGTAATCCATTTCAGGGACTGCTCGGGCAACTCGTCGAAAAAACGGCTGCGCACGTTGTAGCGTGTCTGCCCATGCAGCAGCCGGGTCTGCG
>JAFMJA010000086.1 GCA_017853735.1 Burkholderiaceae bacterium
GTGCTCTTCCGATCTATCGACTACGACAGCTTTCGTCGCAGTCAGAAGGCGTCATTGGCGCAGTCGCGTTACCTCGGGCTGGGTATCTGTACGGTGGTGGAATCCACCACCTATGGCTCCAAGTTCTACAAGTCAGCCGGAATTCCCGGCTCTGGTCATGAGGCTGCCTGGATTCGCATCGAGCCCTCTGGGGTTGTCAACGCCTCGGTAGGCTTGGGCCCCACCGGCCAGGGATACGAAACCTCTTTGTCCCACGCGGTGGCTGAAGGTCTGGGCGTGCCTTTGACGCAGGTGCGTGTGCTGCTGGGGAATACCGACATTGCGCCTTATGGCATGGGAAGCCGTGGGGCCCGGGGTGGCACAGCGGGTGGTGGCACCCTTGTGTTGTGCGCTCGTCAGGCGCAGTCACATGTGTTGGCAATTGCGCGCCACCAACTAGGACTTGCTGAGGATGTCCCCCTGCGCATGTTGGATGCGCGCGTTCAACGCAAACAAGAAGATGACTGGCAAGACACCCGTCTGAGCCTGGCGGATATCGCGCGACAAGCCTACCTGGACCCTACCAGCCTGCCCGCTGGTATGAGCCCGGGTTTGGAGTTTCACCAGACTTACGACCCGCCCCCGATGACTTATTCCAACTCCACGCATGTCTGTGAAGTTGAAGTGATGGCTGAAACGGGCGCGGTGCACATCAGGCGGTATGTGGTGGCAGAAGACTGCGGCACGGTGTTGAGCCCTGTGGTGGTCGAAGGGCAGCAACTGGGGGCAATTGCCATGGGCCTGTCAGGGACCTTGTTTGAGCATGTGGAGTACGACGCCAACGGCCAGAATCTGACCGGTACCCTGGCCGATTACCTGGTGGCCACAGCCAGTGAGTTGCCACATATCCAGATTCTTTCCATGCACACGCCCAATCGGCGAACCCCAGCCGGGATCAAGGGCATGGCCGAGGGGGGGGTGATGGGTGCGATCGGGGCGCTATCCAACGCTGTGGCTGATGCCCTGGCGCCCCTGGGCGTCAAGGTGGAAAAACAACCCCTGACACCCATGTATTTACGCGCTCTGATTCGCGCGGCAACAGTTTCAAACAAGGAAACAGCATGAGCAATAACAAGGCGGCCATCGGCTTCATCGGCTTGGGCAATATGGGCGGCCACATGGCGGGCCATCTTCTGGCGGCTGGCCATCCGCTTTTTGTATTCAACCGCTCTCGTCAAAGAGCCGCAGAACTGATCAGCCGTGGCGCCCAGTGGTGCGCCTCCCCCGGGGAAGTGGCATCCCGGGTCCAGGTGGTGATCACCATGGTGGGCTACCCCCATGATGTGGAGCAGGTCTACCTCGGTGAGAACGGGATCTTGGCTAACGCCCACAAGGCCCTGCTGATCGACATGACCACCTCCAGTCCGGAGTTGGCGGTACGCATTGCGGCTGCTGCGGACAAGACAGGCTGCCGTTCGGTGGATGCGCCTGTCTCTGGGGGGGATATCGGCGCGCGCGATGCCAAGCTGTCCATCATGGTGGGCGGCTCGCAGGCAGCTTTTGATGAAGCCTTGCCCATACTGCAGTTGATGGGCGCGAACATCGTGCTGCAAGGCGGCCCTGGCGCTGGTCAGCACACCAAGATGTGCAATCAGATCGTGATTGCCTCCACCATCATGGGCGTCAGCGAAGGCTTGGCCTATGCCAAAAAATCAGGTCTCGATCCAGCCACTGTGCTCAAGTCGATTGGTGGTGGTGCCGCCTCCGGATTTCAACTGACTGTGATGGGCGGCAAGATGATTGCTGGAGACTTCGCGCCCGGCTTCTTTATCGAACATTTCATCAAGGACCTGGGCATTGCCTTGGCCGAAGCGCAAAGGATGCAGCTGGACTTGCCAGGCCTTACGCTGGCGCGCAAGCTTTTTCAGGGTCTGGCTGAACAGGGCATGGCGCGGCTGGGTACCCAGTCGCTGATCAAGCACTATGGAGGCTAAGCCATGGCGGTCGAATTTTCTGGTGAACAACGTATTGCAGCGACCCAACAACGGGTATGGGCTGCGCTGAACGACCCCCTCATGCTCAAAGCCAGCATTCCTGGCTGCAAGGAGCTCGACAGATTGTCTGACACCGAATTCGGCGCCATTGTGGTTGCCAGGGTGGGCCCGATCGCGGCCACATTCCGGGGCAATGTGGAACTGAGCGAACTGGACCCACCCAACGCGTACACGCTCACTGGACGTGGCCAGGGTGGGGCTGCGGGCTTTGCCAAGATGACCGCTCATGTCAAATTGCATGAAGAGGAGGGTCAGACCGTGCTGTCTTACCAGGCCAGTGCCGATATCGGCGGCAAGCTTGCCAGCGTGGGCAGCCGCCTGATCCAATCAGTGGCACAGAAGACCGCGGATGATTTTTTTGCCGCTTTTGCCCAACAGCTGGGCGGGGGGGCCGTCCAGGCCTTGGCTCGTACTGAATTGAGCCCGCCATCCAGCCAAACGCCAGCGGGCGGCATGGGCGCGCCGGTGCCAGCCTGGCTGGTGGTGTTTGGCACGGGCCTGGGATTGGCCCTGGGCTACTGCCTGGCCCTTTTGCGCTGAACGGGCGCCCTAGTTGAGCGCCATGCTCAGCTTGCGCCGGTAGGCCGAAACCAAAGCGCTTTGCTCGTCCTGCTGCACCGAGCTGTGGCCAGCCAGCTCGATGCCCCCGGCACTTTTGCTGGTGGTTTCTGGGCTGGCCTTGGGCTTGGGCGGGGAGAGCAACTCCAGCACGGCCACAAAAGTCTTGCGCGGAGCCTCTTCATCCCATTTTTTGTCGCGCATGATGATCTCCAGCAACTCATCCAGGGCGGCCAGCCATTCCTTGTGGGCAATGAGAACGCGCGCCTTGGCAAAGCGCGATTCGAAGTCGCGTTTGTTGGCGTTGATTTTTTCGTCAAACTGAGCCAGGGTCCAGCGCCCACGCGGATCATTGGCTGAAAACTCCAGGGCGTTGAGCCATTGCTGCAAGGCCTCAAAGCGCTGTTGCACCGGGATTTGCGCCAGTGCAGGCGCCAGAACGCCCGCGGCTTCGGCCAGCATTTCTGCGCCCAGCAGCAGCTTGACGTAGTCATGGCGAAGGTCATCGTTGCCAGGGTCGGTTGCCAAAGCCTGGGCCAGGCGCGCCATGGCGCTGTCCACATCGCCAGACTCCAGGTGTTCATGAGCTTCTTGCGCTTCCGCCTGAGCCTGCAAGGCCTCGTCACTGGGCAGATGCTTGTCCAGGAATTCCCGCAGCTTGCCTTCGGGCAAAGCGCCCATGAAGCCATCCGCCGGCTTGCCGTCAACCATCAGCACGCAGGTCGGGATGCTACGGATGCCAAAGGCTCCAGCCAGTTCCTGCTGCTCATCGGAGTTGACCTTGGCCAGAATAAAGCGCCCGCCATAGTCGACCTCCAGCTTTTCCAGGATCGGCCCCAGCGACTTGCACGGGCCGCACCAGGGTGCCCAGAAGTCAACCAGAACAGGCACGGTCATCGAGGCTTGGAGCACCTCGGTTTGAAAGTTTTCGGTAGTAATGTCTAGCATAGGAACGACTTGATGGCAAAAAAGTAAAATTCAGGGTCTGATCACATGATCGGCGCGGGCGACACCCAACCGGCATGTCGACCGATCCGCAATATTATGAAAACACTTATCGGCGTTGTCATGGGCTCCAGTTCTGACTGGGACACCATGCAGCATGCAGTCCAGATTCTCCACCACTTTGGTATCGGGCACGAAGCCCGCGTGGTTTCTGCCCATCGCATGCCGGACGATATGTTTGCCTATGCTGAAAGCGCGGTTGAGCGTGGTCTCAAAGCCATCATCGCCGGCGCGGGCGGCGCGGCCCATTTGCCGGGCATGCTGGCGGCCAAAACCACCGTGCCGGTGCTGGGCGTGCCGGTGCAGAGCAAGGCTTTGTCGGGCGTCGACTCCCTGCACAGCATTGTGCAGATGCCCAAAGGCATTCCGGTGGCGACTTTTGCGATCGGCCCAGCCGGCGCGGCCAACGCTGCCCTGTTTGCGGTGGCCATGTTGGCGTTGGATGACCCGGACTTGCGCACCAAGCTGCAAGCCTATCGCAGCGAACAGACCGAGATCGCACGCCACATGACCCTGCCGCCAGCGCTCTGACCATGACGCGTCAGATCATCCTTCCCGGCGCCATGGTCAACGGGCAGCCCGCCACGCTCGGGGTCATGGGCGGCGGGCAACTGGGCCGCATGTTTGTGCAGGCTGCGCAGCGTATGGGCTACTTCACCGCGGTGCTTGACCCTGATGCTGTCAGCCCGGCGGGTCTGCTCAGCCACCACCATGTCCGGGCTGATTACCTGGACGAGCAGGGACTGGCCCAACTGATGCAGCGCTGTGCGGCCATCACCACCGAATTTGAAAATGTCCCCGCGCCGGCCTTGCGGACCCTGGGCGCGCAGCGCCCGGTGGCCCCTTCAGCCGATGCGGTGGCGATCGCCCAGGACCGGGCCAAGGAAAAAGCGCATTTCATCAAGTGTGGTGTGCCAGTGGCGCCTCATGCGCTCATTGAGTCAGATGCGCACTTGGCAGCAGTGCAGGAGGCGCTGTTGCCCGGCATCCTGAAAACTGCGCGTCTGGGTTATGACGGCAAGGGCCAGCAGCGGGTGCAGACGCGTGCCGAGCTGGCTGCCGCCTGGGAGGCACTCCAGCGTGTTCCCTGCGTGTTGGAAAAAATGTTGCCGCTCAAGGCGGAATGCTCGGTGATTGTGGCGCGCGGCTGGGATGGCCAGATGGTGCATTTTCCAGTCCAGCGCAATCTGCATCGGGATGGCATTCTGGCGGTGACCGAGGTCTATCCAGGCAATATTCCTTCTGTCCTGGCTGATCAGGCGATTGCGGCCACCCGCTCGGTGGCGGACGGGCTGCACTATGTGGGCGTGCTGTGCGTGGAATTTTTCATTCTCCAGGACGACACGCTGGTGGTCAACGAGATGGCGCCGCGCCCGCACAACAGTGGCCACTACAGCCTGGATGCGTGCGACCAGTCCCAGTTCGACCTGCAGGTGCGCACCTTGGCCGGACTGCCGCTGGTGCCGCCGCGTCCCTATTGCCCCAGCATCATGCTTAACCTGCTGGGTGATGTCTGGCTGGCATTCAACGATGTACCACCTTGGGACAAGGTGCTTGCCCTCAGTGGGGTACACCTGCACCTGTATGGCAAGCTCAAGGCCGGCAAAGGCCGCAAGATGGGCCACCTCAACATCACGGGCAACACCGTGGAGGAAGTGCGCCAGACCGCGCTGGCGGCTGCGCAAATGCTGGGTATCGCCCCCTTCTGAGATCGGCGCGCATGATTCTTGACGGTCAGGACTCGGCAGCGATTGAAGCCGCGGCGCAGGCTTTGCGCCGGGGCGAGCTGATCGGCCTGCCCACTGAAACGGTGTATGGCCTGGGTGCCGATGCATGCAGCGATGCGGCGGTGGCCAAAGTGTTTGCGCTAAAGGGGCGGCCGGCGGACCACCCCCTGATCGTCCATGTGGCCGATGTGGCCGGGGTCGATGACTTCGCCGGCGCAGTGCCTGGATTTGCCCGCGCACTGATGCAACGTTTCTGGCCCGGCCCGCTGACGCTGATCCTGCCGCGCAAACTGGATGTGGGCGCCATGGTCGCGGGCGGGCAGGACTCGATTGGCCTGCGCTGCCCCTCGCATCCGGTGGCGCAAGCCTTGCTGCGTGCCGCGCAAGCCCTGGGCGTCCATGGTGTGGCAGCGCCGAGTGCCAACAAGTTTGGTCGGGTCAGCCCGACCACTGCCCATCATGTGCGTGATGAGTTTGGCGACGCGCTGCTGGTGCTCGATGGCGGCGCTTGCGCGGTTGGCATCGAGTCCACCATCATCGACTGCACCCGGGGCGCCCCGGTGCTGTTGCGACCGGGCCAAATTACCTGGGACCAGGTTTTGTCAACCTGTGGCCCGACGGTGAGTGGCCAAGCGGCGCTTGCCCAGCCAGCGCCGCGGGCATCCGGCACGCTGGAGTCGCACTATGCGCCCAACGCCCAGGTGCGCCTGATGGAGACCGACCAACTTCAGGTGGCGCTGGATCTGCTGGGCAAGCAGGCCGATACCCTGTCGCTGGCCGTCTATGCCCGAACACCAGTGCGTCTGCCTTCGCCCCGGGTGCTTCTGCGGCGCATGCCCATCCAGGCGGATGCAGCCGCGCACCAACTGTTTGCGGTTCTGCGCGAGCTCGATGCCAAGGGCTTGAAGCTGATCTGGATCGAAATGCCGCCGGCCTCAACCGATTGGGCGGGGGTGCGCGACCGTCTGGTACGGGCGGCGGCCTGAACAAAAGTTTGCCTGCAGTCGTTGCGTGCAAGCGAGTGTGGTTCTGCCAGTGTGGTTCTGCCAGCCAAACTCAGCCTGAGCGCATCAGTCTTGGTGCGACCACTCGATCAGGGCCTGGATTGCGGCTCGGGCGGCATTGGCGTTGGGGTGGTTGATGATGGCCACCAGGACATAGCGCCGACCGCTGGCCGCATGCACATAGCCGGCCACTGCCGCCACATCGCGCAAGCTGCCGGTTTTCAGGTGGGCGCTTCCTTCGGCGCGGTTTTTGGCGCGACGCAAGGTGCCATCGATGCCGCTGATCGGCAGTGATGCCGCCAGCTCGGGTAGCAATGGAGAGCGCCAGGCGTATTGCAGCAGTTGCGCCAATGCGTTTGCCGAAATGCGCTCCAGGCGCGACAGGCCCGATCCGTTGTCCAGGGTCGGGGCATCCCTGGGACCAAAACGCTCGATCCACCACTTGTTCACCAGCTGGCGTGAGCCGGCCTGACTGCCTTGCCCCAGCGCCTGCAGGCTAAGGCTAAGAAAGAGTTGCTGGGCCATCACATTGTTGCTGAACTTGTTGATGTCACGAATCACCTCTGCCAAGGTGGGTGAGCTCAGCTCAAAAGCTGGTGCCATACCCTGCGGCACCGCGCCTTCGCGCACCCGGCCCTGCAACTGACCGCCCATTTCCCGCCACAAGGCCTCGACGGCGCGTGCGGCGTAGCTGGCGGGCTGGCCATAAGCCACCGGCCAGACACGCTCGCCGCAGGCTGCCGGGTAGCTGCCACCAAAGCGGATACGCGCCGGGTCGGCAAAATCTGCGCGCAAGGATGCGCGGTAGTCATTGCAGCTGGCTTCGCTCAGCGGCACATGGGTTTGCATCTGAACGCCAGCCAGGGGCGGCTCGTAGCTGACATGCGCGGCGTTGGAGGCCCGGTCGGGGACAAAGGTCATCACCACCGACTTGTAGTTGAGCAGCAAGGCGTCGGGCGTGGCGTTGTAGGGGCGCAGCCGCTCTCCGTCAAATTCACCCGGATCGTTGGGGTTGATCTCAAAGGCGCTGCGATCAAGCACGATGTCGCCAGCAATGTTCCTGATGTCCAGGCCCCGAACACGCCGAAGCAACAGCCAAAGACGCTCAATCACCAGCTTGGGATCGCCCTGCCCCTTGATATAGAGGTTGCCATACAGCGTGCCATCGCGTGCTGCTCCTTCGACATAGACCGGGGTTTTCCAGGTGAAGCCTGGGCCCAGCGCTTCCAATGCGTTGAGGGTGGTCACCAGCTTCATCAGCGAGGCCGGATTCATCGACGCGTCCGCGCGGTGGCTCAGGCGAGGCGCCGCCTTGCCCTCTGCCTCGAGGACCAGGAAGGTGGCGGCATCCAGGGGCACCCGAGCGCGGGTCATTGCGCTCTGGACGGACGCGGGTAGCGCCTCTTGGGCGCCGGCACCGGCAACCCAGAGCAGACAGAACATCAGCCCGGCCCAGCTCGGCCGCAAGGCAGTCAGCAAACACAATCGGGCTGGCATCATGGGCACAGTCTAACGGTGTCGGCAGATAATCAGCCCATGCATTTTTTCAAAAAATGGCCGGTACGCCCATGAATTTGCTGGCCTTTGATACCAGTACCGAGCTGATGAGCGTGGCGCTCAGCCATGAAAGCGGGGGGCAGACCCGCGAGTCGGGTTTTGAGGGCCCCGGTGGTGCCCAGGCGTCGGCAACACTGCTCCCGACCATCCTGCAATTGCTTGACCAGGCCGGGCTGCGTTGTCAGCAGCTCGACGCGATCGTGTTTGGCTGTGGTCCAGGCTCCTTCACTGGCTTGCGAACCGCCTGCTCGGTGGCCCAGGGCTTGGCCTTTGGTGCGGGCCTGCGCGTGCTGGCTGTGGACACCCTGCTGGCGGTGGCCGAGGACGCGCGCCACCATTACCAGCCTGACGCGACAACATGCTGTGTCCAGTCCTTGCTAGATGCGCGCATGGATGAAATTTACGCGGCCAGCTTTCTGTACCAGCACGGACAATGGACGCGGCTGCTGGAGGATGCCCTGTGCCGGCCGCAGGATCTGGCGCTGACAGCCGATGCCGCACTGGCTGGCAATGTGTTTTCCGTCTATTCCGATCGACTGATCCTGCCTGCGCATCGAACCTGCTGGCCTGCCAGGCCCACAGCCCAGGCCTTGTTGCGACTGGCGCCCGCTTTGCTCAAGGCCGGGCAGGCGGTGGCGCCGGAATTGGCGTTGCCGCGCTATGTGCGCGACAAGGTGGCCAAGACCACTCAGGAGCGTGAGGCGGCGTTGAGGCAGGGCGTGTCATGAAAGCAGCGACTCAGCTGACCGATGTGCGCTACCAGGCCTTGGACTTGGATTGGCTGGATCGGCTGCTGCCGATTGAGCAAGCGGCTTACAGCCATCCATGGACCCGGGGTAATTTTGAGGATGCGATCCGCGCCGGCTATTACGGACAGCTGATGCTGATGAACGATCAGCTGATTGGCTACTTCGTCGCCATGAAAGGCGTGGATGAGGTCCACCTGCTGAACATCACCGTGGCGCCGCACCACCAGAAGCAAGGCTGGGCCCGTATCCTGCTGGATGAACTGGTGGCCTGGTCGATCAGCCAGGGCGCGCACTGGCTGTGGCTGGAGGTGCGACAGAGCAACCGGCATGCGATCGCCGTGTATCACGCCTACGGCTTTCGCCGCATCGGGATGCGCAGGGGCTATTACCCTGCTGCCATGGGTAAGCGCGAAGATGCTGTGGTGATGAATTTGCCCCTGGAGCCATCGGGGAGAATACGCTCATGAATCTGGACCAGCGTCAACGCGCCATGTTGCAGGAAATGGGCGTCCAGGTCTGGCAGCCCTGGCCTGTGGCGAAAGCTGCGGCCGATCTCAACGTAATTCCCCAGGCCGCCAACAGCGCGCTGGCCACGCCGCAAACACCAGAGCAGCCGCCTGTCGCAGCCCTGTCGGCTAACGAATTGCGGGGCCTGGACTGGGAAGCTTTGGGCCACGCTGTGGCGCAATGCCGTGCCTGTGGGCTGTGCCAGAACCGAACCCAAACCGTGTTTGGGGTGGGCGACACCCGGGCACGCTGGCTGGTGGTTGGCGAAGCGCCCGGGGAAAACGAGGACCTGCAAGGCCAGCCCTTTGTCGGCCAGGCCGGCCTGTTGCTGGACAACATGCTGCGCGCTCTGGGCCTGAGCCGTCAGGCCAGTGGCGAGCAGTCGGTCTACATCGCCAATGTGCTCAAGTGCCGACCTCCTGCCAATCGCAACCCCAGCCCGCAAGAGGTGCAGCAGTGCCAGCCCTTTCTGCATCGCCAGGTGGAACTGTTGCAACCCAAGATCATTCTGGCATTGGGGCGTTTTGCTGCCCAATCCTTGCTGCAGACCAGCATGCCAGAAGTGGCCAATATGGCGCTGGGCAAATTGCGTGGCCAGGTACACCGTTATGGTGGTATTCCGGTGGTGGTGAGCTACCACCCGGCCTATCTTTTGCGCTCCCCGCAGGACAAGGCCAAGGCCTGGGTCGATCTGTGCCTGGCGCGCAGC
>JAFMJA010000087.1 GCA_017853735.1 Burkholderiaceae bacterium
GCCGATATGGACGCCCTGCCCCTGCAGGAGCTCAACACCTTTGCGCATGCCAGCCAGCACGCGGGCAAGATGCACGCCTGCGGGCATGATGGTCATATGGCCATGCTGCTGGCAGCTGCGCAGCAACTGGCCAGGACGCGCGCCTTTGACGGCACGGTCTACCTGATCTTTCAGCCTGCTGAAGAAGGTGGTGGCGGGGCCAAGGCCATGATCGAGGATGGCCTGTTCAAGAAATTTCCGATGGAGGCGGTTTTCGGGGTGCACAACTGGCCGGGCGCGGGGGTAGGCCGCTTCGCTGCCAGTGCCGGACCCGTCATGGCTTCGAGCAACCGATTCAAAATCACCATCCGTGGCAAGGGCTGCCATGCGGCGATGCCCAACAACGGCATTGACCCGGTGCCGGTGGCCTGCCAGATGACCGAGGCTTTCCAGACCATCATCACCCGCAACAAAAAACCCATCGATACGGGCGTCATCTCGGTGACCATGATCCATGCCGGCGAGGCCTCCAATGTGGTGCCTGACAGCTGCGAGTTGCAGGGTACGGTGCGCACTTTTTCCACCGAGGTACTC
Source organism: Burkholderiaceae bacterium (assembly GCA_017853735.1). Lineage (GTDB taxonomy): Bacteria > Pseudomonadota > Gammaproteobacteria > Burkholderiales > Burkholderiaceae_C > Hylemonella. Next base: position 574 of record JAFMJA010000087.1, read on the forward strand.
GACCTGATCGAGCGACGCATGCGGGAGCTTGCACAGCACCTGTGCGCTGCCTTCGGGGCGAGTTGCGAATTCGAATTCGTGCGCAGCTATCCACCCACCGTCAATTCCAGCTACGAAGCCGAGTTCATCCGGCGCGTCATGGCCGGCATAGTGGGAGCACAAAATGTGATCGATCAGGAACCCACTATGGTGGCCGAAGATTTCGCCTTCATGCTCGAAGCCTGTCCCGGTACCTATGGCTTTCTCTATAACGGCGATGGGTCGCACCGGGAAATTGGGCATGGGGGCGGTCCATGCACCCTGCACAACACCAGCTATGACTTCAACGATGATCTGATTCCACTGGGCGGCACACTCTGGGTGGAGTTGGTCCACCAGTGGCTGGCGACGCCACTACCTGCTGATCGGCGTTGAACCGTTCAGACCGGGGATTTCACTTGTTCGGGTGCAACCATCCGGACGCACACCACACTTTCAACAAGCCCAGCGCCTCCTTGCTCAGGCGCGCCACCTCCTGCGTGGCCAGGCATCGTTCATTTGCCAGGTGGCGCATCAGTTGGGCATCCTGACCCGCTGCCAGAAAACTCTCACCATTGATGTAAACATGCCGGTCGTCAAACAGCATGCGGGTGCGACGGTCCAGCACCACGCCCCTTCGGCCGCTGAGCAGCCGACCGGGCTCAAACCAGACTTGGGGTTTGGGCTCGCTGAGCAATTCACCCAAGGCTTGTGCCAGAGCGTGTGGATCTTTCAAGGCGGTCATGACAGACTGTCGGGCAAAATGCTCCAACGCTGAAGGAATAAGCGCTGCAGCGCTTGTCGCAGCCTGAGCTGGATCCCGGTAACGCTGCTCGTCCAAGCCGCCAGCCTGATCAGCCAGCCGCTGCAATAATTCCTGCGCCAGTTCAGCACGCGCGGGCGAGCGAAAACCAATGGAATAGGTCATGCACTCGCCTTGTTCGGCAATGCCATCATGTGCATAGTGCGGGGGCAAATAGAGCATATCGCCCGCTTCCAGTAAAAATTCCTGTTCAGCCTGGAAATTGGCCAATATCTTCAAGGGCACATCCGATCGCAGCGCGGGATCAAAGCGGCGGGCAATTCGCCAACGCCGCCTGCCCTGGGCCTGCAGCAGGAATACATCGTAGCTGTCGTAGTGCGGACCGACGCCACCGCCTTCAGTGGCAAAGCTGACCATCAGATCATCCAGCCGCGCATCCGGAATAAAGCGAAACCTGTTGAGCATGGCCCGGGCCGCCTCAAGGTGCAGGTCCAGGCCCTGGACCAGCAGTGTCCAGTTCGGTGTTTTCAGGGTGGGCAGGCTTCGACGCTGGATTGGACCAGGCCGCATTTGCCATTGCGTGCGGCCGCCCTCCCGTCGGCTTGAGATCAGGCGGGATTCAACCTCCTCACGCCCGGCCAGGTCAAACAACTCGGCGCGGGTGAGCATGGGGGCCATTCCGCCAATCGCCTGGCGGATGAGCAGTGGCTTCTTGTGCCAATGCTTTTGCATGAATGCCTGAGGGCTGAGGCCAGCCAGGAGCGGTAGGGCTTGATCAATATCCATCGGTGAAACTGTAATGGATAGCGGCCCTGTTCTGCATCAGGCGCTGGACAATTGCGCGACAATCAGCGCTTATGGAGATCAATCAGCAATGCGTGGTGGCCCTGACCTGGAAGCTCACCGACACTCTGGGTGAAGAACTTGATGTTCTGGAGGATCCAGTGGAGTTCTTTGTCGGCGGGGTGGATTTGTTCAAGAAAATCGAGCAAGCCCTGCAAGGCCATGGGGTGGGTGCCATTGTGCGCCTGCAGCTCGAACCAGAAGAAGCCTTTGGCGACTATGACGAACAGCTTGTGTTTCTGGAGCCGCGGTCACTGTTTCCTGCCGGTCTGGAGGAGGGCTTGACGATTGAGGGCACTGCCCTGCCACCCGGCTGCAATCCCGAAGCGCCCAAAAATATGCTCTACACCGTGACCGAGCTCTATCCTGAGCATGTGGTGCTCGACGGCAACCATCCCTTGGCAGGCATCGCATTGCGACTGACCCTGCAGGTGAAAGGCGTGCGCGAAGCCACGCTCGATGAGGTCGGTCGGGGATCAGCGGGTACTGGATTTTTTCGAATTGCGGCCCCGCATGAACATGGCCCGGGCAGCACTTCGCTGCACTAGGGGCACTGAAGGTTTTAGGGTGCGAGCAGTCCCTGGCTCAGCGCTTTCCGGTCGATCCGTAGCCTCCGGCCCCGCGTTCTGATTGGGCGGGAAACTCGCTCACCACATTGAAGCGTGCCTGCACTACCGGCACAATCACCAGTTGCGCGATACGCTCCATGGGTTCGATGGTAAAAGCCTGCTGGCTGCGGTTCCAGGCGCTGACCATCAGTTGCCCCTGGTAGTCGCTGTCTATCAAGCCCACCAGATTGCCCAGCACAATGCCATGCTTATGGCCCAGGCCTGAGCGCGGCAGGATCAGGGCGGCATAACCCGGGTCCGCCAGATGAATCGCGATCCCGGTGGGCACCAGCTGCCAAGCATTGGGTTGCAAGGTAAGCGCCTCGTCCAGGCAGGCGCGTAAATCGAGGCCGGCACTTCCGGAAGTGGCATAGGCCGGCAGTTGGTCCACCATGCGGGGGTCGAGGATCTTGACGTCAATCTGCATTGCTGGCAACTAGAGGTTCATGATTTCAGTCGGTGCGCAATTTCAGCGACCAGCTGGCGCGCCAAGGTCTGCTTGTCCGCACGAGGCAGCTCGGTCACACCCTTGGCATCGACCAGCAGCAAGGCGTTGTCGTCCTGCCCAAAGGTGGCGGGCCCGAGATTGGCCACGATCAAGGGAACACCCTTGCGCGCCAGCTTGGCCTGGGCATTGGCCAGCAGATCCTGGCTCTCAGCGGCAAAGCCGACGCAATACAGCGCCCCGCTGCGGGCACGCTCGCCTTGCGCCACGCCAGCCAGAATATCTGGGTTTTCGACAAAGCTCAGGGTGGGCGCCTGAGCGGATCCATCCTTTTTAATCTTATGCTCGGCAGGGTTAGCGGGCCGCCAGTCGGCTACCGCGGCAGTGGCAATAAAAACGGAGGTGTCTTCTGCCGCAGCCTGCACGGCCTGTTGCATTTCTCGCGCCGAGCGCACATCGATTCGTCGCACCCCCCGGGGCGTGCCCAGACTTACCGGGCCAGCCACCAGAGTGACCTCGGCGCCTGCCTCGAGGGCGGCACGGGCAATGGCAAATCCCATCTTGCCGCTGGACAGATTGGTGATGCCGCGCACCGGGTCGATCGGCTCATAGGTTGGCCCTGCGGTCACCAGCACCCGCTGGCCCTGCAAGGACTTGGGCTGAAACAGTGCAACCACTGCTTCCAGCAGCTCCTGGGGCTCGAGCATGCGCCCATCGCCCACCTCACCGCAAGCCTGATCGCCACTACCCACATCCAGCACCTGAGCACCATCGGCCTTGAGCTGAGCCACATTGCGCTGGGTCGCCGGATGCGCCCACATCTCACGATTCATGGCGGGGGCAATGAGCAGAGGGACCGACTCGATCGGTCGGGCCAGACAGGTCAGGCTGAGCAGGTCATCGGCCCGTCCGTGCAACAGTTTGGCCATGAAATCAGCGCTGCAGGGAGCGATCAGGATGGCATCGGCCTCGCGTCCCAGGTTGATATGCGCCATGTTGTTGGGCTCGCGCGCATCCCATTGGGAGTGGTACACCGGCCGATTGGACAGGGCCTGCATGGTCACCGGGGTGATGAACTGGCTGGCGGCATCAGTCATCACCACCTGGACAGTGGCTCCCGCCTTGATCAAGCCGCGGCATAGCTCGGCAGCCTTGTAGCAAGCAATGCCGCCGGTCAGGCCCAGCAGAATGTGTTTTCCGGCAAGGTCGTTCATGGCTTCGGAATGTAGCATCTTGTCCCTTGCCCCGAGCCCGGGCCTGGGCGACGCCCCTATAATCTGCATTTACCACCTCCTCGAACCGCATGGTTCGACCCTGACATGACCAAATTCGTCTTCGTCACTGGCGGTGTGGTGTCTTCCCTGGGCAAGGGAATCGCCTCAGCGTCCTTGGCCGCGATTCTTGAATCGCGGGGCCTCAAAGTCACCCTCATCAAGCTCGATCCCTACCTCAATGTCGATCCGGGGACGATGTCACCCTTCCAGCATGGTGAGGTCTTTGTGACGGATGATGGCGCCGAGACCGACCTGGACCTGGGTCACTATGAGCGTTTCATCGAAACGCGCATGAAAAAAACCAATAACTTCACCACCGGACAAATTTATAAAAGCGTGCTCGAAAAAGAGCGCCGAGGCGACTATCTGGGCAAGACTGTGCAGGTCATCCCCCATGTGACCAATGAAATCCAGGAATTCATCAAGCGGGGCGCCGGTTTTGGCACCAGCGAGGCGGTCGATGTGGCGATAGTGGAAATCGGCGGCACAGTGGGTGATATCGAATCCCTGCCATTTCTGGAAGCGGTGCGTCAACTCAGCCATAAGTTGGGACCCAACGCAGCGGCCTTTGTCCACCTGACCTATGTGCCCTGGATTGCTGCTGCTGGCGAGCTCAAAACCAAACCAACCCAACACACGGTGCAGAAGTTGCGTGAAATCGGTATCCAGCCCGATGCCCTGCTCTGCCGTGCGGACCGACCGATTCCGGGCGAAGAGCGGGAAAAAATCTCTCTGTTCACCAATGTGGCGCAGTGGGGTGTGATTTCCATGCCCGATGTGGACACGATCTACAAGGTACCGCGGGTGCTGCACGAACAGGGCCTGGATGGCCTGATCTGTGACAAATTGCGACTCAACACCCCGCCAGCCAATCTCAAGCGTTGGGATGATCTGGTCTATGAAACCGAACACCCACAAGCTGAAGTGACCATCGCCATGGTGGGCAAGTATGTAGACCTGTCCGATAGTTACAAGTCCGTCAACGAGGCGCTGCGCCATGCCGGCATGAAAAACCATGCTCGGGTAAAGATCGAGCATGTGGATTCGGAATCGATCCACCACGACGCGGCCTCCCGGCTGGCTAAATACGACGCCATTCTGGTGCCCGGCGGCTTTGGCAAACGTGGCATCGAAGGCAAGATCAGCACCGCCCGCTTTGCGCGCGAACACAAGGTTCCTTATCTGGGCATCTGCCTGGGCATGCAGGTCGCCACCATTGAATTCGCCCGTCATGTGGCTGGCTTGCCCGGCGCCAACAGCACCGAGTTTGATCCGGACTGTTCCGAGCCTGTGATCGCCTTGATCACCGAATGGAAAGATGCCGATGGCAGTATCCAGACCCGTGATATCGATTCCGACCTGGGTGGCACCATGCGGCTGGGTGCACAAAGTTCGGATGTAACCAAGGGAACCCTGGCCCATCAGATTTATGGCGATGTGGTCACTGAGCGTCACCGCCATCGCTACGAGGCCAATGTCAATTACCTGGACACCCTGCGACAGGCTGGTTTGGTGATTTCAGCCCTGACCCAGCGAGAGCACCTCACCGAAATGGTGGAGTTGCCCCAAAGCGTCCATCCCTGGTTTGTGGGAGTTCAGTTCCATCCCGAGTTCAAGTCCACCCCCTGGAACGGGCACCCGCTGTTCAACGCTTTTATCAAGGCTGCCCTGGATCACCAGCGTCAGGGACATAACCAAAATCTCCGGGCCGTGGCTTAAGGACTCCTGCATGCAACTGTGTGGTTTTGAAGTTGGCCTGGACCGACGCTTTTTCCTCATCGCTGGCACCTGTTCCATTGAGGGATTACAGATGTCTATCGACGTGGCTGGCCAGCTCAAGGAAGCCTGCACGTCCTTGGGTATTCCCCTTATTTATAAGGGCTCCTTTGATAAAGCCAATCGATCGTCGGGTGCCACCAAACGTGGTGTGGGCATGCAAGCCGGCCTGAAAATTCTTGAAGAGGTTCGCCGTCAAACGGGCCTGCCCGTCCTCACCGATGTACACGACGAATCCCAGGTGGCCGAGGTGGCCAGCGTGGTCGATGTGCTGCAGACCCCGGCCTTTCTGTGTCGGCAGACCGACTTCATCCACGCCGTGGCCCGCTCGGGCAAACCGGTCAACATCAAAAAAGGCCAGTTCCTCGCCCCCTGGGATATGAAGAACGTGGTGGACAAGGCCCGTGCAGCGGCCATCGAGGCACACCTCGACCCCGACCGCTTCCTCGCCTGTGAGCGCGGCGTGAGCTTTGGCTACAACAATCTGGTGGCCGACATGACCAGCCTGGCGGAAATGCGCAAGACGGGCGCGCCCGTGGTGTTTGATGTCACCCATTCCGTGCAAAAACCTGGCGGCCAAGGCAGCAGCAGTGGCGGCGCCCGTGAGATGGTGCCTGTGCTGGCGCGCGCCGGTGCGGCCGTTGGCGTGGCAGGCTTTTTCATGGAGACGCATCCTAACCCCGAGCAGGCCTGGTCTGACGGTCCCAATGCGGTGCCGCTCAAGCACATGAAGGCCCTGCTGGAAAGCCTGGTCGAACTCGACCGCGTGGTTAAAAAAGCGCCTTTGCTCGAAAACAGTTTTCTTTGAACCCACCGGAGAACAAGATGCCCGCCGCCTACATCATCGTTGACATGCAGATCGCCGACATGGAGCAATACAAGCAGTACATGGCCAGCGCACCGGCTGCGGTGGCAGCAGCCGGCGGTGAGTACTTGGTGCGCGGCGGGCGTTTCGAAGCCCTTGAAGGCGATTGGCAGCCCCAGCGCATGGCCATGCTGAAATTCCCCAGCTACGATGCTGCCAAAGCCTTTTACGATGGCGAGCAATACCGGGCGGCTCGCGCCAAGCGTGTCGGCACCACCAAATTTTTCAACATGATTCTGGTCGAGGGCGTTCCAGCCCCGGTCTGATCTGGCTTTTTAAATCTTCAAGGAATCGAATGAGTGCAATCGTAGATATCGTCGGCCGGGAAATCCTGGACTCGCGTGGCAATCCCACTGTGGAATGCGATGTGCTGCTGGAGTCTGGCACCATGGGGCGTGCTGCTGTGCCCTCGGGTGCTTCCACTGGTAGCCGCGAAGCCATTGAATTGCGCGACGGTGATATGAGCCGTTACCTGGGCAAAGGCGTGCTCAAAGCCGTAGAAAACATCAACACCGAAATCAGTGAAGCGGTTCTGGGTCTGGATGCCTCCGAGCAGGCGTTTCTGGACAAGACCCTGATCGATCTGGATGGCACCGATAACAAAAGCCGTCTGGGTGCCAATGCCACGCTGGCAGTTTCCATGGCGGTAGCCCGGGCTGCTGCGGAAGAGGCTGGATTGCCGCTGTACCGGTATTTTGGCGGTATGGGTGGCATGCAGATGCCCGTGCCCATGATGAATGTGATCAACGGCGGCGCCCACGCCAACAACAACCTGGACCTGCAGGAACTCATGATTCTTCCGGTGGGCGCACCCAGTTTTCGCGAAGCGGTCCGTTATGGCGCTGAAGTGTTTCATGCACTCAAGAAGATCATCCATGACAAGGGGATGAGCACAGCTGTCGGCGACGAAGGTGGTTTCGCGCCCAGCGTGGCCAGCCATGAGGCGGCCATTCAGCTGATCCTGGAGGCCATCGACAAAGCGGGCTTCACAGCGGGCGAGCAGATTGCCCTGGGCCTGGACTGCGCCGCCAGTGAGTTCTTCAAGGATGGTCAATACCATCTCGAAGGCGAAGGGCTGAGCCTGAGTGCCCCGGAATGGACCGACATTCTTGCCACCTGGTGCGACAAGTACCCGATCATCAGCATTGAGGATGGCATGCACGAGGCCGACTGGGAGGGCTGGAAGCACCTGACCGAGCGTTTGGGCAGCAAGGTTCAGCTGGTGGGCGATGACCTGTTTGTCACCAACACCAAAATCCTCAAAGAGGGCATCGACAAGCGTATCGCCAACTCAATTCTCATCAAGATCAATCAGATCGGCACCCTGACCGAAACCTTTGCCGCCATTGAAATGGCCAAGCGCGCTGGCTATACCGCTGTCATCAGCCACCGCAGCGGTGAAACCGAAGACGCCACCATCGCCGACATTGCAGTGGGCACCAATGCTGGCCAGATCAAAACTGGCTCGATGAGCCGATCTGACCGCATGGCCAAATACAACCAGCTGCTGCGCATTGAAGAAGACCTGGGCGAGGTGGTCAGCTACCCTGGTCGTTCGGCTTTTTACAATTTGAGATAAGGTATGCCGCAGTCTGACACCTTCTCCCAGCGTGATGGATGAGTGATGGCCTCACGCCTGGTCACCCTGATCCTGCTTGGCTTGTTGCTGGTATTGCAAGCCCAGCTTTGGGTGGGACGTGGCAGTGTGCCCAATGTGGCGCGCATGACTACTGATCTTGACCAGCAAAAACAGAAGAATGCCCAGGCCAAACTGGACAATGATCGACTGGCAGCCGAAGTGCTAGATGTGCAGAACGGCTTGGATTATGTAGAGGAAAAAGCCCGCCTGGAGCTCGGCATGGTCAAGCCCAACGAGATCTACGTACACTACACACGGCCTTGAGCACAGCGCCGAGCACACCCCCCCATCGCATCGCCATTCTGGGTGCGCCGCAGAGCGGAAAAACCTGGTTGGCAAACCAGCTTCGCATTTGCCGGCCGCAATTGCAGATCCTGGATGATCCTGCCCCCAGCCTACCCGCTGAACTGACCCTGTTGATGGGTCTGGACCTGCCTGCGAGCGCTGGCCAGCAAGACGCCAGCCTTCGTCATCAACTCCAAAGCAGTGGGGTGGCTTACAGCGTGGTCTATGGCCAGGAAGAGGAGCGCTTGCGCAATGCCCTTCGCCTGATCGAGCCCGAGCCTGCAGCGACCCGGCGCTGGACATGGGCGTGCGAGGCATGCTCCGACCCCGACTGCGAGCACCGGCTCTTTACTGGACTGAGCCGCTCGACGGCGGCTGAACCTCAGCAGTTGTAAACAATTGGCCGACATCCACACTATCAAACCGGTAGTGGGCTCCACAAAATTCGCAGCTCACTTCGATACTGCCACGCTCGGCAATGATTTCATGGGCCTCATGAGAACCCAGGCCACGGACCATATTGGCCACCCGCTGGCGGCTGCAGGTACAGGCAAAGCGTGGGCCTTGTTCTCCCTGTAAGGCCTCAAAGCGCTGCAGCCTCTCTTGCCAGAACAGACGGTGCAGAATGGTATCCACACTCAGCGTGAGCAATTCTTCCCGCTTCAGACTGCCCCCCAGAGTGGCGATACGGTTGTAATGCTCATCCGCCTCCTGTGCAGAATACTCGCTC
>JAFMJA010000088.1 GCA_017853735.1 Burkholderiaceae bacterium
ATCCAGACAGCAGATCAGGTATTGAGCTGATCGCGCAAGGTCCGCTTCATCACCTTGCCATTCGCATTGCGCGGCAGCGGCGTGTCGCACCAGGTGAGCGTCTCTGGCACTTTGTAGTCTGCCAGCAATTGCTGGCAGTGCTGGCGGACAGCCTCGTCGTCATGAGGCATTGTTGGCGCGTGGATGAAGGCGTGCACGCGCTCGCCCAGCACTGGGCAGGGCCGGCCCACAATGGCGGCTTCCACTACGCCAGGCAGGGCGAGCAAGGTGTTTTCCACTTCCACCGAATAAATCTTGAAGCCACCACGGTTGAGCATGTCCTTCTTGCGGTCATAGATACGCACAAAGCCTTGTTCGTCCACAGAGCCGAGGTCTCCAGAGTGCCAGTAGCCAGCGGTGAAGGATGTCGCGTTGGCCTGCGGGTTGTTCCAGTAGCCGGGCACCACCATGGGGCCGCCAATCCACAATTCGCCTGTTTCTCCAGGTGGTACTTCCCGGCCTTCTTCGTCCATCACCCGAATGTCAGCCGTGGGCAGGGCCACACCGACACTGTCGATATGCGTGCGCGTCAGGCCGGCAGGCATGAGGGTGGTGGGCGAAGTGGTTTCGGTGGACCCGTAGGCGTTGAGCAGGGTGAGACCGGGAATATGCTGCGCCAATTCGTCAATCGTGGCCACCGGCATAGGAGCGCCACCGTAACCACCCAGGCGCCAGCTGGAGAGGTCGTGGCGCGGCAGGGCATCGCTCATGAGGCACAGCTTGTACATGGCCGGCACCATCAAGGTGTGACTGATGCGCTCGTGTTCTACCAAGGCCAGGAAGGCATCGGCCTTGAAGGCGGGCATCACGATCACCGCGCCACCCACCTGCCAGAGTGCGGCAATGATGGCAATCAAGCCAGTGACATGGCTGGCCGGCACGGCCAGGGCCGAGCGGTCCTTGGGCTGCAGCCGCATGCAGGCCTGAAAGTGAATGACCGAATGCACCACATTGCGGTGGCTGAGCATGGCACCCTTGGGCTTGCCAGTGGTGCCCGAGGTATAGAGGATGCAGGAAACATCTTCTTCTGACGGCGAGGCCGAAGTGATCCCATCGGCATTGGCGGGCAGTTGTGCTGACACTGCTTCCGCGCTCCAGCGGTATTGCAGGGCAGTGGCCTGGCTGGCATCGGGGATGCGCTCGCTCAATTCGGCATCGAACACGATGGCGCGTGCCTCGCACTGGCTGGCAATATAGGCCAGACCCGGGCGCTGTTCGCGCACACCTACCGGCACGGTGATCAGCCCCAGGTATTGGGCGGCCAGCAAGACGAACACAAACTCGGGCCGGTTGCCCATCAAGAGAATGATGCGATCGCCCTGGCGCAGACCCTGCGCTACGAAATAGGCGGCGTAGCGCAGCGCCTCGGCGCGGGTCTGGGCATAGGTCCAGCGCTGACCCTCGAAGACAATGGCGTCGGTGTGCGGATCGTTCGCGCAGGCATTCTCGAACAGCGCGAAAAAGGAAGCAGGCCGGTTCGTAAACGCCCGCACGACGCGGTCACCACCCCAGGCCTCGTACCGCATGGTCGGCACGCTGTAATCATGCCAATGGTTCATACCATCCAAAAAGCTGATCAGACGCAGCGCGCCCCGTCCACTTCGATACAGACGCCGCTGATGAAGGCGGCTTCGTCACTGGCCAGGTAGAGCGCTGCGCTGGCCACGTCTTCCGGCGTGGAAAAGCGCCCCAGGGGAATGGTGGCGCGAAACTTGGCCAGTCGCTCCTCGGTCAGTTCGCCGCCGGCAAAGGAGGTCCCCAGGCCGGTGTAGGGGTTGATCACCGGATTGATGCAGTTGACCCGGATATTGTCCGGGCCGAATTCAGCCGCCAGCGACTTGCTGGTGATGATGACCGCCCCTTTGGAGCCGTTGTACCAGGTCAGCCCGGGACGTGGGCGCACGCCGGCCGTGGAGGCAATGTTGATGAAGCTGCCGCCGCCATTCCTGCGAAAGTGCGGCACGGCATGGATAGTCGCAAGGTAGATGCTTTTGACGTTGACCGCGTAGCATTTGTCGAATTCATCCTCGCTCACATCCAGGGCCGGCTGGTTACGGTGAGTCCAGCCAGCATTGTTGACCATCACATCCAGCCGGCCCAAGCTGGCCACCGTGCCGTCAACCAGTGCCTTCATCTCAGAGGACTGGGTCACGTCAGCGGCCATGAAGACGGCATGGCCGCCAGCCTGGGTGATGTCGGCCACCACGCGCTGGCCGCCAGCAGGGTTGATGTCGTTGACCACGACTCTGGCGCCTTCAGCCGCCAGCCGCTTGGCGATGCCTTCGCCGATACCACCACCTGAACCAGTGACGATGATGACTTTGTCTTTCACGCGCATGAACTTCTCCTGAATAAGTGACTGTTTTTACCAGCGGGCGCCAAAGGATTGACGCAATTCTTCAATCTGTGCTTCAGTCAGCGGCTCGATGCCCTGCGGCTTGAGGACCGCCAGGCGCGCGGTTTCTTCCAACTCTTCCAGCGTGGCCATGGCAGCCATCGGACTGTCCTGCCAGACATTGGGGCCCAGACGGGACAGCATGACCGCGCGGATCGGTTTGCCTTGCTCGCCGTATCGCCCAATGGTCTGGGCCACCACCTCGGCTGCCGCAGGGTCGCCAGGGCGATGGTAGGGGATGACCGGCACATGGCCAACCTTCATCACAAAGTAGGGTGTCAGAGGAGGCAGTAGTTCACTTTGCTCGTTGTGGAGCGTCAAGGCTACGCAATGTGTGCTGTGGGTGTGGATGACGCAGCGGGTTCCTGGATCGAAATGGCGCGCACTCTCGTAAATGCGCTGATGCAGTGCGAGTGTCTTGCTGGCGCGTGCGCCACTCACTTGCTGGCCCTGCAAGTCCACCTTGGCCAGTTGGGCCGGGTCGAGAAATCCCAGGCAGGCGTCAGTCGGGGTGATGAGGAAGCCATCATTCAGTCGCACACTCACGTTGCCGGCCGTGGCGTGCACATAGCCACGGTCGAACAGACTCTTGCCGACGCGGCAGATTTCTTCGCGGGCCTGGGTTTCGTTCATGACAACTGCTGAAATGCCTTGATGAAGAAGTCTTCGCTGCCGAAGTTGCCGGATTTCAGCGTAAGGTGTAGCGGCCCGAACTCTGTCACTGTATGGCACCAGGGCACGCCGGGATCAATCTGCGGCCCAATCTGCATCTGCTTGACGCCCAAGGCCTGCACGCAGGCCCCGGCTGTTTCACCGCCAGCCACCACCAGTTGGCGTACGCCGCGCTCGAGCAGCCCGCGTGCAATTGAACCCAGCGCCCGCTCCACCATCTCGCCGGCAGCTTGCACGCCAAGCTTTCCCTGGATAGCCTTCACCTCATCAGGTTTGGCGGTGGAATAGACCAGCACCGGGCCATTTTTTAGCAAGGGTTCGGCCCAGGCCAGAGCCTGTGCAGCCACATTTTCTCCGGCGGCGATGCGCAGCGGGTCCAGTACGAAGGCCGGGCGGCCGGATTCAATGAAGTGGCGCACCTGCTGGTGGGTGGCCACTGAACAACTGCCCGAGAGCACGGCACACAGACCAGCAGCAGGCGGCAGTGCGCTGGCCTGCGGTGTAGGTGCCAGGCCGAAATTGGCCGGCAGGCCAATGGCCACGCCAGAGCCAGCTGTGAGCAAAGGCAGATCCTTCAAGGCCGGGCCGAGGCGCAACAGGTCCTGGTTGGAGACGGCATCCACAATGGCGATGCGTACACCCTGGTTTTTCAGTTCGGCGATGCGTGCACGCACCGCCTCGGGCCCTAGGGCCACCGCGCGGTAGTCGATCAGCCCCACTTTGCTTCGGCACTGGGCCTGCATCACGCGCACCAGATTGGGGTCGGTCATGGGCGTGAGCGGGTGGTTCTGCATGCCGCTTTCATTGAGCAGACCGTCGCCAGCAAAGAGATAGCCCTTGAACACGGTGCGTCCGTTGTCCGGTAAGGCCGGGGTGGCGATGGTGAAGTCGGTGCCCAGTGCGGCCATCAGCGCCTCGGTCACCGGCCCAATATTGCCCTGGGGTGTGCTGTCGAAAGTGGAGCAGTATTTGAAGTAGATCTGGCTAGCGCCCTGACCCTGCAACCAGCGCAGTGCATCCAGCGACTGGGCTACTGCCTCGGCAGGGGCAATGGTGCGCGACTTGAGTGCCACCACCACCGCATCGACTTCAACATCCAGCGCGCCGCTGGGCACACCGATGGTCTGAACCACCCGCATGCCCGCGCGCACCAGGTTGTTGGCCAGATCAGTGGCGCCGGTAAAGTCATCGGCAATACAGCCCAGTTTCAAAGATGGCGCTTTAATCGGTGCGTTCATAGTATTTTCAGCTCAGCGATACACCAGGTCGCGCAGGCTTAGCGAAAGGGTTGGCACATAGGTGATGACCATCAGGCAGGCCAGCACTACCAGTACGAAGGGGACAAGGTCCTTGATGATGCGGTCCAGCGAAATACGCGCCACCGTGCAGGCGGCAAACAGGTTCACACCAAACGGGGGCGTGATCATGCCCAGCGCCAGGTTGACCACCATCACCAGCCCGAAGTGCACCGGGTCGATGCCGAAATGAACCGCTACGGGCGCCAGAATGGGCGCCAAGACGATGATGGCAGCACTGGTTTCGATGAACATGCCAATCAGGAACAAGGCTACGTTGACGCCGAACAAGAACCATTCGGGGGATTGGAGTACGGCTTCCAGCCATTGGCCAATCGCATCCGGAACGCCGGCGCGGGTCAACAAAAACGCAAAGAGTCCGGCATTCGCAATGATGAACATGATGACTGCGCTGGATATGACCGACTTGCGCAAGATCGTGTACAAGTCCTTTACCTTGATTTCTCGGTATATCACCACGCCCACCAGCAGCGCATAGAAAACCGCCACGGCAGAAGCTTCGGTAGGGGTGAAAATGCCGCCGTAGATCCCGCCCAGGATGATCACAGGCATCATCAGCGCCCAGCTGGCCTGGTAGGTGGCCTGCAGGAATGACAGGCGACCGTCGCCGTCTTTTTTGCCCCAGCCCTTGTATTTGCAATAGGCCCAGACAAACAGCATCAAGGCGCTACCGATCAGAATGCCAGGACCGAAGCCGGCGATGAACAGTTCGCCGATGGAGATCTCTGCACTGACGCCATACAAAATCATCGGGATGGAGGGGGGAATGATCACGCCCAGTTCGGCGCTGGTGGCCTGCAGGGCAGCAGCATAAGTGCGTGGGTAGCCATGCTTGATCAGGGCCGGAATCAGGATGGCGCCGATGGCGAAGGTGGTGGCGACCGATGAGCCGGATACAGCAGCAAAAATCATGCAGGTCAGCACACAGGTCATGGGCAGGCCGCCCTGGATGCCCCCGACAATGCTCTTGGCAAAATCCACCAGCCGGCGCGAGATGCCTCCGGTTTCCATGATGTTGCCCGCCAGTATGAAGAAGGGGATGGCTGCCAGCGGAAACTTGTTGATGGAGGAAAACATTTCCTTCACCGAGATCAACATATTGACATTGCTGATCTGGATGCCCAGGATGGCTGCAAGACCGATGGAGACGGCAACCGAAATGGTGAGGGCGAAGCACAGCACCATGGTGAGCAGCATGGCGGTACTCATTGCGCACTCTCCAGCTCATGGCGTTGGGGATCCAGGAGATTGCCCAGAACGCCAACAGCGCTGAACACGCCTCCCACTGGCAAGGCCAGGTAGGCCCAGAACATGGAGACATTTTCCAGCCCGATCATGGACTGCACCGAGCCACGCTGTGCATAGTCCCAGCCCCACCAGACGATGACTCCTATCAGGAGCAGGGCAGCGATGCAGACCACATAGTCCAGCAGGCGCTGAAAACGCCTGGGGCTCCAGCGATAGAGCACATCCACACTGACCATGGCGCCCTGGCGAAATGCTGCCGGTATGCCAAGAAACACCATCCAGATCAGGCTGAAGCGGATCAGCACCTCGGTCCACTCGGCGGGCTCTTCGATGATGAAGCGGGTGATGATCTGGTACAGGCCCAATGAAACTGAGATAGCCAACATGGCGCAGGCCATTCCCATGGCCAAAGCGGTGCTGAGGCGTTCAAATTTCAAAAAAACGTGTTTCATGAGGATCAAGCCTTCATGATGGTAGCAACAAAAAACGCCCGGCCATGGTGTTGCCGGGCGTTACTTGGCTGACTACAGGTTTACTTGTAGTTGCGAATCTTGTCGATGTTGGTTTTGCCGAACTGCTTTTCGAATTGTTCAAACACCGGCTTGAGCTGGTCCATGAATTTGGATTTATCCACGTTCTCCACCACCTGCATGCCCTTGCTGCGCAGATCGGCGACACCCTTGGCGTCGTCTACGTCAACCCGATCGCGGTTGGCCTTGGCGGCCACTTTGGCAGCTTCCAGGAAGGCGGTTTTATCCGCGGCAGCCAGTTTGTCGAAGGCAGCCTTGTTCATCAGAATGATGGCTGGCGAATAGACGTGGCCGGTCAGCGACAGGTGCTTCTGCACCTGGTCGAACTTGGCTGCCATGATCACTGACAGCGGGTTCTCCTGGCCATCCACCGTGCCTTGTTGCAGAGCAGTGAATACCTCTGGAAATGCCATTGGCGTGGTCACAATGCCCAGGCCTTTGTAGGCGGCCACATGGACCGGGTTTTCCATGGTGCGCATTTTCAAACCCTTGAGGTCGGATGGGCTGTTGACGGCGCGCTTGCTATTGGTCATGTGCCGCACCCCGTTTTCAGACCAGGCCAGAGCCTTGAAGCCCTTGGACTCAAACTTGGTCAACAGCTCCTGGCCAATCGGACCATCCAGGACCGCACGCGCATGGGCCTTGTCCCGAAACAGAAAAGGAATGTCCAGAATACGGGCCTCTGGCACGAAGTTGGGAACCGGACCGGTCGATGTCAGAGTCAGTTCCTGGGTGCCCAGTTGCACCGACTCGATGGACTCGCGCTCCCCGCCGAGTGAGCCGGAATAAAAAGTCTGAATCTTGTAGCGGCCATTGGTGCGCTTTTCAACCTCCTGGGCAAAGGTGTCGATGCCCACGCCCTGATGGGAATCCTTGCCGATCGAGATACTGATCTTCATATTGGTCTGGGCCTGAGCTGTGCCCAACAGCCCAGCCAACAGACTGACTGCAGTGACCATGACGGCGATACGGAAGCGTTTATGCATGGGGTAGTCTCCTAGGACGGATGGTTGAAACTGACAAAAAATTTTGACGATGATTGATCATACAAAATAAATTCAAGGATGACCCAAGGCCTGCGCGCAGGCAAAAGCACTGGCCCAGGCCCACTGGAAGTTGTAACCACCGAGCCAACCAGTGACGTCCACAACTTCACCAATAAAGTAAAGGCCCGCCTGTTTCGATTCCATGGTTTGCGATGACAAATCACGGGTATCTACCCCGCCGGCAGTGACCTCAGCCTTGGCGTAGCCTTCGGTTCCTGATGGCACCAGTTCCCAACGGGTCAGCGAATGCGCCAATGTCGTCAAAGATTTGTCAGAGGCCTCGTTCACCGGTCGTTGCCAGGCCGGGTCCAAATGGACCCAGGCTTCGGCCAATCGGGCAGGCATCAGTGCGACCAGTTCGTTCACGATCAACTTACGCGAGTTCAACTTGGCCTGAAGCAGCTTATCCAGGACCTGATGCTGAGGCGCCAGGTTGATCCAGATCGGTGTGCCAGCTTTCCAGTAGCTGGATATTTGCAAGACGGCGGGGCCGGACAGGCCGCGATGGGTGAACAGCAGGTCTTCCAAGAAAGTGATGCGGTGCTTTTTATCGCCAGTCTCAATGTTGACCGGCAGCGAAAGCCCTGCCAGGTGGCTGAAGGGAGCCCATTGTGATTTGTCAAAGGTCAAGGGTACCAAGGCTGGGCGTGTGGGTACAAGGCGCAGACCAAATTGGCGTGCCAATTGATAGCCCAGGTCGCTGGCACCGATCTTGGGAATGGAAAGACCACCGGTGGCAACCACCACGGCCTTGCAGGAACTGAGACCATGATCGGTCTGCACCTCAAAAGCGCCATCGCCACCTCGCACGGCCAGTACAGAGCAAGGTTGCCAACGCTCGACGCCGCCAGCTTCGCACTCTCGCACCAGCAGTTCGATGATGTCATTGGCCGATCGGTCGCAAAAAAGCTGGCCTTTGTGCTTTTCATGGTGAGCAACACCATGTTTTTCCAGCAGTGCGATGAAGTCGTTGGGTGTATAGCGTGACAGTGCCGAGCGGCAGAAGTTGGGGTTGTCGCTGATGAAGTACTTGTGCGGAGCGCGCAGATCAAGCTCCCGGTTGGTGAAGTTGCAGCGGCCACCCCCGGAAATCCTTATTTTCTCAGCCAGCTTGGCACTATGGTCAAGCAGCAGAACCTTCAGGCCGCGCTGCGATGCCTGCGCCGCACAAAAAAGGCCGGCCGCTCCCGCCCCGATGATGATGGCGTCAAAGGCCTGCATGATGGGCTGTTCAGCGCTGACTGGCCAACCAGTTTTCCAGGCGCTGAACTCCCTGTACTAGACGCTCTGGATCGCGAGAGGCAAAGCACCAGCGCAACCATCCGCGAGCTTCCGGCGCAAACGCCTCGCCGGGTGCCAGACCCAGGCCAGCCTCCACCACCAGACGCTTGGCTGTGCTCACCGAGTTGGGATAGCCTTTCAGCCGAAAAAAGGCGTACATCCCCCCAGCAGGCGGCTGGACTTCCACTTCCGCAATGGCTTGCAGAAGTGGGATCAGCAAGTCACGACAGCGTTTGAGGTGCTCCCTCACACTGGGGGTTAATTCCTGATGCGCCTTCAGCGCGGCCAGCGCGGCGCGTTGGGTAAACACGCTGGCGCAAGAAGTGTTGAATTCGATCAGCTTTCCCAGTTCCTGGGTCAATTCCGATGGCATGACCAGCCAACCCAGTCTCCAGCCAGTCATCAAAAAACTTTTCGAAAAACTGTTCACCACCAGCAGGCGGTCATGCGGCAATGCAGAATCCAGAAAACTGGGCGCGCAGTCATTGGACGACGGTGCGTAATAAAGTCGCTCATAGACTTCATCCGACAAAATCCAGGTACCAGTTCGGCGGCAATGTTCAATGATCTGTACTTGCTCGGAAGCCGAGAGCACCCAGCCGGTTGGATTGTTCGGGGCATTGATGATCAATAACCTGGTAGATGGGGTGATGGCAGACAGCAGTGCTGCAAGATCAAGCGTCCAACTGCCTTGGCTGGGGATCAAGGAAACTGTCTTGAGGCGCGCGCCCAGGATGCGGGGCTGAGCAGTCAGATTGGGCCACACCGGCGTCACCGCCACCACCTCATCGCCAGGATCCACCAGGGCCTGGACGGCCAGCATGAGAGCGCTCACGCCCCCGGATGTGACCGCAATTCGATCCGGGCTGCAACTCTGCTGGTGCAATGCGCTGAGGTAACTGGCAATGCCCTGTCGCAGTTCAGGCAAGCCCAGGTTGTGGGCGTAGAAGGTTTCGCCAAGTTCAATTGACTCGATCGCAGCCTGTCGGATAAAGCCGGGGGTGACCTCGTCACTTTCGCCAAACCAAAAGGCCAAAACATCTGCTCGACCCAATCCGGCATTGGCGACTTCACGGATCTTGGATTCTTCCAGGTCTTGAATGGCTTGGCGCATGTCTGCAGATCGAGTTCAAAGACCTGATTGTGCCCTTG
>JAFMJA010000089.1 GCA_017853735.1 Burkholderiaceae bacterium
AAAAAGAGCATGGGGTCAAGATTGGATTTATGTCCTTTTTTGTCAAAGCTGCTGTCCATGCGCTCAAGAAGTACCCCATTCTCAATGCCTCGGTAGATGGTAACGATATCGTCTATCACGGCTACTTTGATATTGGTATTGCAGTGGGTTCACCTCGTGGCCTGGTGGTGCCGATTCTGCGAAATGCTGATCAGATGAGCTTTGCCGACATCGAGAAAAAAATTGCCGAGTATGGTGTCAAGGCGCGTGATGGCAAATTGGGCATCGAAGAGATGACCGGTGGAACCTTCTCGATCTCCAACGGTGGGGTATTTGGCTCTATGCTATCAACGCCCATCATCAATCCTCCGCAATCTGCGATTCTTGGCGTTCATGCCACCAAGGATCGCCCCGTGGTGGAAAACGGCCAGATTGTGATACGGCCGATCAACTACCTGGCCATGAGCTACGACCATCGGATCATTGATGGCCGTGAGGCGGTGATGGGTCTGGTCGCCATGAAGGAAGCGCTGGAAGATCCGTCCCGCCTCTTGTTTGACATCTAAAGCCTCGATACGGCCTCAAGCAGGCGTGCCTGACTGGTCGAAGTATTGGGTGTTATCCGACGACCATGTCCGAATCGCCCTTCATGCATGTCCCTGAGGCCGACCCAAGTGGCCGAAATGAACCATTGGAATTTTTATGAGCAAGCAATTTGACCTGATCGTCATTGGCGCCGGACCAGGTGGCTACATCGCCGCCATTCGTGCCGCTCAGCTGGGACTGCATGTGGCCTGCATCGACGCCTGGAAAAACAAGCAGGGTGGCCCCGCCCCTGGTGGTACTTGCACCAATGTTGGCTGTATTCCCTCCAAAGCCCTGCTGCAGTCATCGGAACACTATGAGCATGCTGGCAAGCACTTTGGCGACCATGGAATTTCACTGTCCGATCTGAAAATGGATATGTCCAAAATGCTTGGACGCAAGGATGCAGTGGTCAAGCAAAACAACGATGGCATTCTGTATCTGTTCAAGAAAAACAAAGTCAGTTTTTTCCATGGACATGGATCATTTTCTGGCAAACAGGATGGGGGCTTCGAGGTAATTGTCCGTGGTCCAGCTGAAGAATCCTTGGTGGCGCCACAGGTTATTGTGGCCACCGGTTCGACGGCGCGCGCTTTGCCGCAGGCACCGTTTGATGAACAAAACATTGTTTCCAATGAGGGGGCCTTGAATCTGGCCGCGGTGCCAAAGAAACTGGGCGTGATCGGTTCTGGCGTAATCGGCCTGGAAATGGGTTCGGTATGGCGACGTCTGGGCGCGGAAGTCACTGTGCTGGAGGGCTTGCCACAGTTTCTGGGCGCGGCCGATGAGCAGATCGCCAAGGAGGCGCACAAGGCTTTCACGCGTCAAGGTCTGAAGATCGAGCTCGGGGTCAAGGTGGGCGATATCCAATCGACCAAGAGAGGAGTGAAAGTGGCTTATGCCAACGCCAAAGGTGAAAGCCAAACCCTTGAAGTGGACAAACTGATTGTCTCGATTGGTCGGGTGCCCAATACCCAAGGCCTCAATGCCGAGGCGGTCGGTTTGCAACTCGATGAGCGCGGTGCGATTGCGGTGGATGCGCAATGCCGCAGCAACGTGGCCGGTATCTGGGCAGTGGGCGATGTGGTGCGTGGCCCGATGCTGGCGCACAAGGCCGAGGAAGAGGGCGTGGCCGTGGCCGAGCGACTCGCCGGCCAGCACGGACATGTCAATTTCAATACTATTCCCTGGGTCATCTACACCAGCCCTGAAATTGCCTGGGTGGGTCAGACCGAACAACAGCTTAAAGCTGCGGGCCGCGCCTACAAGTCCGGCACCTTTCCTTTTTTGGCCAATGGCAGAGCGCGCGCCCTGGGCGACACCACCGGCATGGTCAAGATGCTGGCCGACGATCAGACTGATGAAATCCTAGGCGTGCATATTGTCGGACCCATGGCCAGTGAATTGATCGCGGAATGCGTGATGGCCATGGAGTTTCGCGCCAGCAGCGAGGACATTGCCCGTATCTGTCATGCCCATCCTTCTTTGAGCGAGTCCACCAAAGAAGCTGCACTGGCTGTAGATAAGCGCACACTCAATTTCTAAAGCCTACTTCTGACCTCAGTGTTTGGTGATCCGAATCAGGAAATGTTTGATTGAAAACCGTCTCCGAGGTCTACCAAGCTGAACTTAAGGCACGCGCCTACCACAGCGACCCTGCACAATTGTTCGCGCTGGAGGTACTGGACCGTTGTTGCTCGCAGTGGTCCGCCTATAAGGACCAACGCTCGAACAAGATCAAGAAACTTATTCATCGACCTCCCTTGCCCCGTGGCGTCTATCTCTATGGTGGCGTAGGACGAGGCAAGAGCTTCCTGATGGACTGCTTCTACAGTGCACTACCCCTGCGCCGCAAAACCCGCCTGCACTTTCACGAGTTCATGCGCGAAGTTCATCGTGAATTGGCCGGTCTGCAAGGAACGGTCAATCCGCTGGATGCTTTGGGCAAAAAAATGGCCGCCAGGTACAAACTGATCTGCTTTGATGAATTTCATGTTGCAGATATCACCGATGCCATGATCCTGCATCGCCTGCTTTCTGCGCTTTTTGACAATGGCGTAGGCTTGGTGATGACGTCTAATTTCAAGCCTGACGATCTCTATCCCAACGGCCTGCACCGTGACCGTCTGTTGCCGGCGATCCGCCTGCTCAATGAGCAGTTTGAAGTGGTTCATGTCGATCATGGCGTGGACTACCGGCATCAAACCTTGGCGCAGTTGAATCTGTACCATTGCCCTCTCGGGGTTCAGGCCGATGCGGCCATGGCCGATGCGTTTGAGAGGTTGCGCGAAACCCATGACGAAGAGCCCGTCCTGCACATCGAAGCGCGCGAAATCAGGGCACTGCGCAAGGCCGGCGGGGTCTTGTGGTTTGACTTCAAGACCTTATGCGGCGGGCCCCGTTCGCAAAATGATTACCTGGAGATTGCCAGCCAGTTTCATACCGTCTTGCTCAGTGATGTACCCCAGATGTCGGTGCGCATGGCATCCGAGGCACGTCGTTTTACCTGGCTGGTGGATGTGCTGTATGACCGCCGAGTCAAACTGATTCTGTCCGCTGAGGTTTCGCCGGAGTCCCTGTATGTTGCGGGCCCGCTGGCCCATGAGTTTCCACGCACTGCTTCGCGTCTTAAAGAAATGCAATCGCAGGAATTCTTGTCGCAGCAGCGGCGTGTGGTGGATACCCAACTGACATGAAGCAACTGCCTGCCTTGCTTCTGGCCACCTGGGCTGTTTTGGGTTTTGCAGCGGCTGTTGCTCAGACCACCGCCTGGCCTTTGGAGACGTCGCCTCAGACAATAACGCTAGAGCGTGAACGCATTGACCGGGAGCGACGTAGCGAGGAGGCACGTTTTTCTGCCGAGCAAGCCATCTGCTACCGGCGCTTTGCGGTCAATGATTGCCTGCGTGATATCCGGGGCCAGCACCGACAGGTGATGGAAAAACTGCGTTTGGTTGAAATTCAACTCAATGACCTCGAGCGGCGCCAGCGTGCGGCCGAGCAGGAACGAGCTGCTGCCGAACGCTCTGACCCTGCTGCCTTGCAGGAGGCGATCCGGCAACGCGAAGCGGCGCGCGCTGAGCACGAGGAGCGCCTGCAAAGGGCAGCTGACAAACAGGCCGATCGTGAGCGCGCTCAAGCTGATCGTTTGCCGCGTCAGGCGCCGGCGCCTTACTCGGCCAGTGGCCCCGACGCCGCCCAACAGGCGGAAAACAGAAGGCTGTTTGAAGAAAAACAACGCCAGGCGCTGGAGCGCAAGGCCGAACGCGAAAAAAACCTGGCAGACAAAGCTGCCAAGCCTGCGGTTCAGCCCTTGCCCTCCAAGGCCCCCTGAGGCAATCGAACAACATGTCCGCCCCAGCGCTGTGCTCAGACCTGAAGGATCAGGTGCTGGCGAGCTTCTTGCCATCCAGTCCCCTGGGCCGAGGGCTGGTGTCCTACCAGTCACGCGCAGGGCAGACCGAATTGGCCTTGGCCATTGCCAGCTTGCTGGAGCAGGGCGGCGTGCTGGTGGCCGAGGCAGGTACAGGAATTGGCAAGACCTTTGCGTACCTGGTGCCGGCCTTGCTCAGTGGACAGCGGGTACTGGTTTCCACCGCCAGCAAAGCACTGCAAGACCAATTGTTTGGGCGGGACCTGCCGCATCTGGTGCAGGCGCTGGCGTTACCGGTACGCACAGCCCTGCTCAAGGGCCGTGCCAGTTATTTGTGCCTGCAACGGCTTGAGTCGGCGAGGCACCAACTGGCGCGATCCGACACGGTTGGTGCACGCGCCTTGTCCCGCATTGAGCAATGGGCGCTCAGCACCCGAAGCGGTGATCTGGCTGAACTGCCGGGCTTGGATGAAAACTCCAGCCTGCTGCCCCTGGTGACCTCCACCCGAGAAAACTGCCTGGGCTCCCAATGCCCACAATGGCGCTCCTGTCATGTCAACCTGGCACGCCGCGAAGCTTTGGCCGCAGAATTGGTGGTGGTCAATCACCACCTGTTCTTTGCCGATCTGGCTGTGCGTGAATCCGGAATGGCTGAGTTGCTGCCAGTGGTCGACACCGTGATTTTTGATGAGGCGCATCAGATCAATGAAATTGGCATTCAGTTTCTCGGGCAACAGTTCTCCAGCGCCCAATGCCTGGACTTCAGGCGTGATTTGCTGGCATGCGGCCTGCAGCATGCCCCAGGCCTGGCAAATTGGCAGGACCTTGCCTCGACCATGGAGATCGCAGCCCGGGAACTGCGCCTGGCAGTTGGCCAGCTTACTTCCGGTGTTCGATTGCGCTGGGTGTCACAAACCCCTGAACAGGTCGTGGCGCCGGTCTGGCTGTCCGCATTGCAGACGCTTCAACACGCTTGCCAAGAAGCAGCTGCCGCCCTGAATCTGGTGCTTGATCTGGCGCCAGATTTTGGACGGCTGCTCGAGCGCTGCCAGGTCTTACAGGAGCGCCTGCAGGGGTTCATGCAGCCTTGCGCAAGTGGCGCTGTTCGCTGGCTGGATATCACTTCTCACCAGGTACGCCTGGTGGAGTCCCCGCTCGATATTGCCCAGGCAGTGCAAACCCGACTTTTGCCGGGACCCACTGCTGGAGAGCGCCCCAGGTCCTGGATTTTTACCTCGGCCACTCTGGGCGATGAAACTGACCTGCGTTGGTTCACAGAGCCTTGCGGCCTGCAACAAGCGCAGGTCATGCGGGTGGATAGCCCGTTTGAATACGCCCATCAGGCGGGACTCTACATTCCTGCTGATCTACCAGCCCCGGATGCCCCCGACCACAGCCGGGCGGTGGCCGTCCGGGCGGCCCAGTGGTCAACCATGATTGGTGGGCGCACCCTGGTATTGACCACCAGTTTGCGCGCCCTGCGAGTCATTGGTCATGAACTGCAGCAACATTTTGGACAGGATGGCCAACTGCAGGTTTTGGTCCAGGGACAAATGCCCAAGCGGGAACTGATGGCAAGGTTTCGAGAGACTGGCGCTGGCCTGGGAAATATTCTGGTGGCCTCGGCCTCATTCTGGGAGGGCTTTGATGTGCCGGGCGATGCGCTTCAACTGGTGGTGATCGACAAGCTGCCATTTCCCCCGCCCAATGATCCCTTGGTGGAGGCGCGCGCAAGGCGTATGCGGGAAGAAGGTCGCAATCCCTTCAATCATTATTTTGTTCCGGAGGCGGCTGTGGCGCTCAAGCAGGGGGCTGGCCGCCTGATCCGGCGCGAGGATGACCGAGGGATTTTGGTGGTCTGCGATACCCGACTGCTGCACAAGAGCTACGGGCAACGACTGATTCGGGCACTGCCGCCCATGCGTCGGCTTGAATCAGAGGAAGAAATGCGCGCGGCCCTGGAAGACCTCACCAAAACTTCCACCAGGACTTAGCCGAGCCTGAGGCCTTGTTCTTGGGCAGGTAGGTACTCTGGGGAAAACTCTGCTCCAGCACGCGCATCGCATCGTCGCGCAATTGCGCCATGTTGAGAGCGTCGTAGGACTTGGCCATGATGGCCAGAGCTTCTTCCACCGCGGGCGCGCCGCTGTAATCCTGGACAGCAGCCTGGCATCGGTTGACCGCAGCGAGGTAAGCGCCACGACTGAAGTAATAGCGGGCTACATGCACTTCATACTGCGCCAGTGAGTTGACGATATAGGTCATGCGCAAGCGTGCATCCGGGGTGTAGCGTGATTCAGGAAAGCGGGTGACCAGCTGCCGGTAGGCTTCGAAGGATTCGCGGGCTGCTTTTTGATCTCGCTCGGACAGATCCATACGGGTCAGTCCTGAAAGAAAGCCCAGGTCATCATTGAAATTGACCGTGCCCTTGAGATATAGCGCGTAGTCCAGTGCCGGACTGGCCGGATGCAAGCGGATGAATCGATCCAGGGTGACCACCGATTGGGCCTGTTCACTATTGCGAAAGTGGGCATAGGCGCGATCCAGCTGAGCCTGCTGGGCCAGCAGGGTGCCAGCAGCCCGACCCTCAAGCTTTTCCAGCAAGGGGATTGCCTTGTCCCAGGCGCCAGCGGACATGCTTTCCTTGGCCTCGGCATAGATCTGCTCGGGGCTCATTTTGGCAGTGGGGTCTACCGGCTTGGTGGAGCAGGCCAGTAGCTGAAGGGTGCAGGCGGCCAGAATGATCCAGCGGGCGGCCGATAATCGGAGACAGTGCATCACAGGCCACTTTCTTGAAACATAGCGAAAAGATTATATCGACCGCCCCGGTGGATGGGGATCTCGAAGATGGCCCCATGGCTTCGGCCGATGCGGAGTTGCGCGCCTGGACCATCGGTCTGGCGCAACAGGGGGCCCGCTTGGATCGGGCCTTGGCGGAACTGGTTCCTGAATTCTCCCGCAGCTACCTTCAACAACTGATCGAGGCTGGTGCGGTGGCCCAGTCTGGAGCCTGTTTGCTCAAGCCATCTCAACGCATGCGGGTAGGTGAGCAAGGCCTGATTGAGCTCAGGCCAACCCCCCAAAGCCAGGCGTTCAAGCCCGAGGCCATGCAATTGCATAGCGTGTATGAAGACGAGCACCTGCGCATCATCAACAAGCCGGCTGGACTGGTGGTGCATCCCGCACCAGGCAATTGGAGCGGTACCCTGCTCAATGGCCTGCTGGCCATGGATGATCAGGCGGCCTTGCTTCCAAGGGCGGGCATTGTGCACCGCCTGGACAAAGATACCAGCGGCTTGATGCTGGTGGCGCGTAGCCGTCTGGGAATGGATGCCCTGGTGCGGATGATTGCCCAGCGCCAGGTCAGCCGGGAGTACCTGGCGCTGGCGCACAAGCCCTGGCAAGGGTCATCAGCCCGGGAAATTGATGCGCCCATCGGGCGCGACCCTCGTCACCGCTTGCGCATGGCGGTTGTGGACCTGACACGCCACGCCGGAAAACCCGCGCAGACCGCTGTTGAGCTGCTGCAACAGAGCTCCCAGGGTTGCCTGCTGCGTTGCAGTTTGCGTACCGGCCGAACCCACCAGATCCGTGTCCACCTGGCCCTGATTGGACACCCACTGGTTGCTGACGAACTGTACGGAGGTGCGCAGGCGGCAGGAATGAGCCGCCAGGCCTTGCATGCCTACCGGCTGGCTTTGCAGCATCCTGTCACGGGCAAATCGCTGGCCTTGCGGGCGCCTCTTCCGGACGATTTGAGGCAAGCTCTGGTGCAGTGGGGGATGGACCCGGCAGCCTATTTGACCTGAGCTACAATGAAACAACTGGGTTGCGGCCATGTCCGCGATCGGCGCCCGATGTAGGGTGGCAAGCGTAGTTGATTTTTGGCCAATGACGAGACCGGTCTGAACCGGTAGGGTGCATCAAGTCAGGGCCAGATTTATCCCAAATGGGATTTCCCGGAATAGCCTGAATATGAATACGGCGGATGCCAAGCGTGTTTTAGAGACCGCTCTGATCTGTTCACCTCAGCCCTTGCAACTGCGAGACCTGCGGGTGCTGTTTGACGATGTGCTGGGG
Organism: Burkholderiaceae bacterium; assembly: GCA_017853735.1. Taxonomy (GTDB): domain Bacteria; phylum Pseudomonadota; class Gammaproteobacteria; order Burkholderiales; family Burkholderiaceae_C; genus Hylemonella. The sequence continues at coordinate 8,018 of JAFMJA010000089.1, forward strand.
GTCGACACCATCAAGCAATTACTGCAGGACCTGCAGCTGGAATGGACCCAACGCGGGGTGGAGTTGGTCTGTGTGGCCACTGGGTGGCGCTTCCAGAGCCGTCCAGAAATGCGTGAGTTTCTTGACCGCCTGCATCCTGAGAAACCCCCCCGCTACAGCCGGGCCACCCTGGAAACACTGGCCATCATTGCCTACCGCCAACCGGTGACCCGGGGCGAAATGGAAGACATTCGTGGCGTCACCATCAATTCCTTGCTGCTCAAGCAACTGGAAGACCGCGGCTGGGTTGAAGTGATCGGGCACCGCGAAGCGCCAGGGCGGCCAGCGCTGTACGCCACAACCAAGCTCTTTCTGGATGACCTGGGACTGGAATCATTGGATCAGTTGCCGCTGATGCAAAGTGCGGGCCAGATGGCCGACATGCTGGAGTCACTGGACATGCCTTCCGATCAAGCTCACAGTGACGCCTCCCAAATACTTCTGGACGATCAGACCAGCGGTGAACTCTTTACATCAAGCCCGGAAAAAACATGACCGACAGCACTATGTCCGATATGCCAGAGGACGAATCCGGGACTGCCACCCCCAGTCTGGATGCATCAGAACATACCAGGCTAGATACACCTTCTTCGCAAGAGCCTGCCTCCGCGCCAGAAGCCTTGGCGGCAGTTCAGCCAGGGCGATTTGCCGATGTGGTTTCCGGGCGCTTTGATGCCGATGAGGATGACACCGCCTTGTCGATCCCTGACAAGCGGGTTCTGTCACCTCAGCCGGAAACCCCCAAGCTGCATAAGGTACTGGCGCAGTCTGGTATGGGCTCACGCCTGGAGATGGAACGGCTGATCATGGAGGGGCGTATCTCCGTCAATAATGAACCAGCCCATATCGGCCAGCGTATTCAATTTGGCGACCAGATCAAGGTGAATGGCAAGCCCATTCGCTTTCGTATCGCGCCACCTCCGGCCCGGGTGATTGCCTATCACAAGCCGGTGGGTGAGGTGGTGACCCATGACGACCCGCAGAACCGGCCTACGGTGTTTCGTAAGTTGCCCCGGCTGGGACAAGGCAAATGGCAATCGGTAGGGCGGCTCGACCTCAATACCGAGGGCTTGTTGTTGTTCACCAACTCCGGCGAGTTGGCCAACAAGCTAATGCATCCGCGTTTTGGGCTGGAGCGCGAATATGCGGTTCGTGTGCTGGGTGCCCTGAGCAGCGACGAAAGGCAAAAACTGTTGGACGGGGTGCAGCTGGATGACGGGATGGGTCAATTCCTGGCGATTGAGGATGGCGGTGGTGAAGGTGCGAATTGCTGGTACCGTGTCACCATTGCGGAGGGGCGTCACCGCGAAGTGCGTCGTTTGATGGAAGCGGTGGGTCATGCGGTCAGTCGCCTGATTCGCATTCGCTATGGCGCCATGTTGCTGCCGCGGGGACTCAAGCGTGGAGCCTGGCTGGAACTGGACGAGGCTGATATCCGTGCCCTGATGCATTCGGCTGGCGCCACAGTAGCGCGTCACGAGACTGGCGCCGGCAGGCAAGGCACCCGCCCGGATGTATACGGTCGCAAAAAGCGCAGCGCCCGGGGCGATGGTCGGGGACCGTATGGCAAGTCGATGGGGCCGCCGTCGCCTGTCAGCGCAAACAGC
>JAFMJA010000090.1 GCA_017853735.1 Burkholderiaceae bacterium
AAGGTATGCCCAAATGCGGCCGCTGGCGCATAGCCATCGGCCATCAGCACCGACTGGGGGCTGGTGACCTGCTTCAGCAGCTCAGCAGTTCGAAATGCACGGACCATACTGTAGTAACGGGGCTGCCCCTCCCATTGCTCGAGCTGGGTGAAACTGACCCCGGCGATCAAGGCAAGATGCAGCGCGGTAAAAGCGGCCAGGCCTTTAGCGCAGGATTTCCATGAAGGTGGGGGCAGGAGTAACGCAAACCATAAAAAGACCCAGGGGTAAAACGCTAACACCCAGTGCAGTCCCACCACTTTTTTAAAAGAGAGCAAGGCAAAGAACAACAGGGGTACCAGCAAAAGAACCCCCAGCAAGCGCTGCTGGCGAAACACCTTGGAACCGTGATGTCGGTATCTCAATCCAAGCCAGATCAAGGCGGGTGTCAGCAGATAAGCCAGCATACCCAGATACAGCCAAGGCTTGAACCACTCAAAAGCTGCTTCCTGATTGCGGTTGATTGCGTTGAACATGATGTTGGGCCAGCCATGGCTCATGTTCCAGGCAGCATTGATCATTGGCCCCGGCAGGGCACACAGCAGCAGGATCAAGAGACCAGCCCAGCGATCGCGTCGGTACACCACAAAATAGGCCCCATAAGCCAGCGCGAGTACGACAGCAAAGTACTTGGACAGAAAAGCACAGCCCAACGCCATCCCAGATAGACCGTAAAGCCAGGCGGTGCGCCCATCCCAGCGCTCACGCTGATCAGCGCGAATCAGCAAGGCCACCGACAGGGCGGTCCAGAAGATCAACGGCGTGTCGGTGGTGATCAGGACATTGATCCAATTGATCGGGGCTAGCCAGAAAAACAGCAGCCCCCAGGCCGCCAGATCTGGCTGTTTGGGTTTGATCGACCACCAGAGCAGCCCCCCCACAATCAAGGGCAGCACAACAACAGGCAAGCGGATGGCCCAGGTGGCATCTCCCAAGAGGAAACGCATGGCTGCGATCAACCAGCCCACCATCGGCGGGTGATCGTAATAACCCCAGTCAGGGTAGACCCCCCACCAGTAAAAAAAGGCTTCATCACCAGTGATTGGCAATGCGTGAGAAATCCACAGGCGCAGGCCCAGGGAGGAAAGGGCGACGAACCACAGCCAGCGCTGCAGCTGAAAGTTGCTGGAATAGGGGGCCTGGCGAATCACAGCAGACGGATCTCTTTGCGGATCGCAGCACTATAAAGGAGGAAAAATGCGCCTAGTGCTACCGCCAGCCAAAGGGTGAGCAGACGGACCACCACGGTGATGGTCATCGCCACACCCAAACCGACACCACTGGCCATCAGAAATCCTGTCAACAAAGCCTCAGTGCCGCCCAGCCCTGCAGGCAGCATGGACAGGGCTCCGCCAACCATCGCCATGGCGTACAGGCCAATGGTCAGCATGGGGTCGATGGGTATTGCCTGTTGCTGGCACAACAGCCAGAGGGCCAGCCCCTGAGCCGCCCAGGCTGGAATGGTCAAGGCGAGCCATCGCCCGGGACGGATCTGCAAACACAGCCAGGATTCTTTCAACCAGTGGATGCGCAGCAAGCATTTGGGTAAGAGCTGCCAGATTGCCACCATCAACAAGGCAGCCAGAGCCATTCCCAGACCGAGCCAATACGGCGGCAACAAAGGCAGATACACACCCACCAACCAGAACAGACCGGGTACCGACAGGATCAGCAAGGCCAGCAGGTCGGCCACGCGCTCAGCGCCAAAAATACCCAGACTCTGCAAAGGTGTGAGCGGTTGTTTGTCAATCATCAGGCCACGCACCGCTTCGCCCAGATTGCCCGGCGTTGGCGTGAAGGTGTAGCCAGCCAGATAAATACGCAGGGCTTGACCCCAGGCCATGGGTCGTTGGTACAGATTCATCCAGTCGCGCCAACGCAATCCCCGCAGGATGTAGTTGACCAGGCACAGCAGTACCGCCATCAGCCCGCTGGGAGAGAGCAGTTGTTGGAATAAGTCAACAGGCTGAAGGGTGTTGCTCCAGAGCAATGCCAATGCATATGCCAAAGCCACCAACCCTAGGACGACCAGCAGAGGTTTGAACGGCAGCTTCAAAACCTGCGCATGAAAAAAATCATCAGCCAAACAGCACCCCCGGCCATGATCCAGGGATCGCGTATCAGGTCACGGCTTACATCTTCACCGCGGCCGTGGTGAACCTGGTAGGCATAGCGCAAGAGACAGAAGATGACGACTGGCAAGGTGAAGACCAGTCGTTCGCCTTGTTGAGCCAGCACCTGATCACTAGTGGCATAAAGGCTGTAGGTGAGCAGTGTCGCTGTCAGGGTGACCGCCATGTAGATGTCGAGCAGGGCGCCGGGATAATGTCCAAGAATCGCGCGTTGCTGTTCTGGCGCATGAAAGGTCTCTGCTTTTCGCTTGGAGAATCCAAGAAAGAGGGCCAGGAACAGTCCTGTGAGAAGCAACCAGCGCGATGGCGGGATACCTACCGCAGTGGTTCCAGCCAAAATTCGCAGGATGAATCCACTGGCGATGATGGACACATCCACCACCGGAACCTGCTTCAGGCGCCACGAATAGGCCAGGTTCAAGATCAAATACAGGATCAGGATCGTCAGCAGCACTGGGCTGCCAGAAGCAAGCCCCAGCCCAATCGTCATCAGTAAGGCCGCGGTGATGAAGGCAATGGGCATCCCAAGCGCCCCGCTGGCAATGGGACGCAAGCGCTTGATCGGGTGCTGGGCATCACTGACCCGGTCCTGCCAGTCATTGAGGATGTAGACCATGCTGGAGAAGCAGCAGAATGCAATAAAGGCACGCAGAACGCTCTGCACCAGGATCTCATCATGCCATTGCCCACTGAAGAAAAGGCCAGCAAAGACAAAGACATTTTTGAGCCATTGGTGCGGCCGGATGAGCACAAGGAGCTGGTGCAATGTCTTCATGGTTTCTTCAGTTCAGAACTGTCAGAGCTGAGAGCTGGACTGTCGATGTTGGTAGAAAAATCCAAGAATCACCCAAACCAGGGCGCTGCTGAGCAAGGTAATTGGAAAAGCCCACAGCACATCACTGAGCCAATGCGCATTCACCAACATGCGGGCGAGCCCAATCAGCAATCCTGCAGTCACACCGCTAGCCACCCAGTACCAGCGACGCCTGGGATTGAGCAGCATCAGCGAGGCCAGGAAAAAACCACAGGCCACATGACCACTGGTGAACGCGCAATTATCGGTGCATTGCTGGGCAGGCTGCAGGGCAGGTGTGAACTCACGCTGCCCCCCAAATTGAACAACATCCATGGGTCGTGCCCGCAATTGATGTTCCTTGACTGCCCATGTGACCAAGCCAGGGCCAAGCAATAGCGACAGTCCGGTAAAAGCCAGCACGATACCCAGGCGCCGTGAACGCCTCAACACGCTGACGACGATCCAGCCCCCGGTCAAGAGCAGCCCCAGCGCGCGAAACAGATCTGGCGTGTATTCGTTCACCCAGGTCACCCACAGGCTGTCGGCCAAATCGCGCATAGCAGGTGACTGGTAAAAGAAGGAAGCTACAGCGATGTCGAGCTTCGGCCATAAAACTGGCAACATGGCAACAGCAAGCGCCATGCCAAGCACATTCAGGAAAGCAGCTCGGTTGGAGAGAGTTTTTTGGTGCATGAACGCGCGAAATTGTAGGCGGCGCGTCAATCGGATAGGGCGATGTGGGCGAGCAGGTCGATCACTCGCTGGTTTTCTCCAACGGCTGGCTGCAAGTGAAATTCGACCAGAGGATGCTGTTCACGCAGTTCAGTCAGCAGCTGGGGAAGGTCTTCCCGGGCATGGCGTCCCACACCTAGAAACATCGGCACGATCGATACAGCTCCAACTCCGGTTTGTACCAATTCGGCAACGCAAGTGGGCAGGTCAGGTTCGGTCAGTTCCAAATAGGCACATCGAACCTGGGTATGACTGTCGATCTGGCGGACGCGCTCTGCCACCGCCTGCATCGGCTTGTGCCACATGGGATCACGTGAGCCATGGCCAAAAAGAATGGTAGCGCGATGGGAAATGCTCGAACTCATTTTTGGTTTACCTCTTGAAGACGAGCCAGCTGAATGCTGTCAACGATAAAAACGAATAAATCAATCCTGGCAATGCTGCTGCCAGCCAGGGTTGCCATTGGCGCAGTTCGCCCAAGTATCCAAATACATTGTTGAGAAAGAAAAAACTGATGCCAGCCAACACCCCTACGAAAACGTAGGCCGAGATGCCTTCGTCACGAAAATGCAGGTAGGCAAAGGGCAGGGCCAGTACAACCATCACCAGACATCCCAGGGGATAAAAAACCTTCTTCCAGAATTCAATTTCATAGCGTTGCGCCGACTGGTCGTTGGCCCGTAGGTGGCGGATATATTCAAACAAGGCAATGGTGCTCATTCGGTCTGGCCGCAATACCGCAGCGGAGACCATCTCGGCAGTGATTTGGGTTGGCCAGCGCAGTTGCTTGACTTGGCTTTTGCTCACCACATGGGACTCTTTGTCCTTGATGCCAAATTCAGTGCGCTCGATGTTAGCCAATTGCCATGCTTCGTCGGGTTCAAAACGCGCTGTTGCTGCACGTGTCAGCGTCACCAGCCTTCCCCGGTTGTCAAATTCAAAGACGCGCACCCCCTGCATGCCGCCATCAGGTGTCAATGCGTTCACATTGACTGCATACTGACCATAGGCTTGGCGTTCACGTAACCAAGCACCACTCTGACCGACCGTCAGGTTGCCCTCGTAGCGAGCCTTGAGCAACTGGGCTTTGCGATCAGCCCAGGGCGCCAGATAGTCACCGATCACAAACGTGATCACAGTCAAGATGACACCCAGACTCAGCAAGGTTCGCAAAGCCCGCCAGGGTCCCAGGCCACTGGTACGAAGGATGGTGAATTCAGAGCTTTGGGCCATCCGGGTCAGCACAAAAATAGTTCCGATCAGCACGGTGATGGGGAGCAATTCATACAAATGATTGGGCATCAGCAGGATGACAAAGGTGGCGGCTTGGGGCAATTGATAACCGGTCAATGAACCCTGCTGGCGACCTATCGAAGGAATCTGGTCAACAAAATCAAAAAAGCTGAACAGGGCCAAAAACGCCAGGGTAGTCAAGGCAATGGCCGAATAGACCTCGATCTTGAGCAACCGCCGAATGGTTTTCATGAAGCGCCCTGGGGCTGTTGACGCGGCCTGGTTGAAAAATTGGGAAGCCAGCGCCATTGGTGATGGCGTTTCATCAGCCAGATGCTGGCGACGCCCAGGGTGCCGCCATGCAGAAGCAGCATCATGGGGGCGAAATCAATTTTCCCGGCTGCAATCCAGACCTGGCCCAGGTTCAACATATTGAGATACACCTGAAATGTGAACATGGAAAAAATCAGATTGCCAGTGCGTCCGACACGGGGGTTGACATCGGTCGTGGCCAGCGCCACCACCAGCAGCACGCCTGCGGCCAGAACAAATCCCAGCCGCCAGGACAACTCCCCCCAGTGCTGCGGGGAGGGTCGCCGAAGAAGTTCCAAGCTTGGCCGAGTGCTCAGCGGCAGTTCATTGACGACGCTGGCGGGGCTGCTTCCCACCCGGATTCCGTATTGGGAAAACTCCAACACACTCATACTCTTTTTGATGGCGTGGCTTTCCAGCCGCTGACCATTTCCGAGGACCAGAAAGCGGTCCTCCCCAATCACCTCGACCTGGCCGCTTCTGGCAGATGTCACCGTCTCTTTAGGCCCTTCTTGGGTGGAAATGAACACATTGGAGGCCACCTGCTGGTCAATCAAATTCTTTTCGATGAAGAAAACTCGGCTACCTCCGGAAGACTCCTGAAACTGGCCAGGCTCAACCCGTTCCAGGTCGCCGCGGCTTTCATAGCGTGTTCGCATTTCCTCGATCTGCAAATTGGCCCAGGGCAATACAAACAGTGACAGTCCGGCAATCGCCAGCAGGATTGGCCAGGCAAAGCGCAGCATGGGTCTTAACAGTCCAGTCAGGCCAATACCACTGTTGAACCAGATCACCATCTCGCTGTCGCGGTAAAGGCGCGCAAGGGTTGCCACAACCGCCAAAAACAAGCCCATGGCCATGATGTTGGGTAAAAAGCCCATCACGGTATAGCTCATGACCAGCATCACATCGGCAGGGTTGAAATTGCCGCGCGAGGCCATCCCAAGGGTGCGGACCAGGGTCATGGTCATGACCACGGTGACCAGCACGATCAGCGTGGCGCCAAAAGTTCTGGCCAATTCCTTGCGCAGTGAAGAATGGAATAACATCGTCAAGAAGGAAAAACCCGATTATGAACTTTGAAATCAAACCGATCGATCTGGGCGGGGCGGCCCAAATCCATTCCGATGCCACGATACTGGTTTTCTCCAGTTCTTACCCAGCGGGTGATGATGTTTTATCAAAGCATCTGGCCCGGGCGCTCAAGGACGGCCAGTTGGATGTCAAGCCCGGAAAGTTGCTGGCACTGTTTCGCCCCGAGGGAACCAGCAGCCAGCGGGTGATTCTTGCTGGGGCTGGCGAGGGTTCAGCCAAGGAGGTGAAACAGGCTGTTGCTGCCGCCTGGAACGCCCTGAAAACCGGACATGCCCCGATCAAGAAATTGGTCTTGTGTCTGGCCGGACTTGCTACCGGGGGCGCTGTTCGTGCTGCAATCACTGCAGTGGCTGATGCCACTTATGTTTACACCGCCACCAAATCCAAGCCAGAAGGCCGAACACTCGAACAGCTCATCGTGTGCTTGCCGCAAGCCCGGGAGCTGGCGCCTGAATTCAAGCACGCCACCGCAGTGGTAGCAGGTATCGAATTGGCCAAGGAGTGGGCTAATCGACCCGCCAACCACGCCACACCTAGCCATTTGGCGCAGGCCGCACGCAAGCTTTCCAAGGAAACCGGTATCGATTGCCAGGTGCTGGGCCCCAAGGAAGTGGCCAAACTGGGTATGGGTTCATTCAGCGCAGTGGCGCAGGGTTCGGATCAGGCTTTGCGTTTCATCGTGCTCAGCTACCAGGGCGCCAGCAAAACCCATGCCCCCACTGTGTTGGTAGGCAAGGGCATTACCTTTGATACCGGTGGCATCTCTCTCAAGCCAGCGGCTGAAATGGACGAGATGAAATTCGACATGTGTGGCGCTGCCAGCGTGCTGGGCGTTTTTCGCGCTCTGGGCGAGCTGAGGCCCAAAATCAATGTGGTTGGTTTGATCCCGGCCTGCGAGAACATGCCCGATGGCAGATCAGTCAAGCCAGGTGATGTGGTCACCAGCATGAGTGGCCAGACCATCGAGGTGCTCAACACCGACGCGGAAGGGCGATTGATCCTGTGCGACGCCCTGACCTATGCCGAGCGGTTCAAGCCGCGGGCTGTTGTTGACATCGCCACCTTGACGGGAGCCTGCGTGATTGCCCTGGGCTCGGTACGCAGCGGCATGTTTGCCAGCAACGATGCACTTGCCCAGGAATTGCTGGCTGCCGGAGAATCCGCTCAGGATCTCTGCTGGCGAATGCCCTTGGATGATGATTACGCCGAGGCCCTGAAGAGCAATTTTGCTGATGTCGCCAATGTGGGCGGACGTCCTGCCGGTGCGGTCACTGCGGCCAAGTTTCTGCAAAGGTTTGCCGACAAATACCCTTGGGCTCATCTGGATATTGCCGGGACAGCCTGGAAAAGTGGCGCCGCCAAAGGGGCGACTGGTCGTCCGGTGGGCCTCTTGCTGGATTTTTTGCTGGCACAGAAACCCTTGCCCGTGGCAAAGGCTCAGACCGCAAAAAACCGTAAAGCCTGAAAGACTTTTCTGCGGCCAAGACCATGACCCAGGTGGACTTTCATTTCAATGTGCCAGATAAGATGCAGTACGCCTGCCGGCTCCTGCGCAAGGCAGTCAATTCAGGCGCCAAAGTGGTCGTCACCGGGCCTGGGGAACTCTTGCAGCAGCTGGATGTTCAGCTTTGGACCTTTTCCCAAACCGACTTTATTGCCCATGCACTCCTGCCAGATCCGCATGGCGTGGCCGCAGCATCCGACATCGTATTGACCGAGCAAGCCCGACTGGCTGAACACCGGCAGGTACTTTTGAACCTGGCCGATTCAATTCCGCAGGATCTGGAGCTATTTGAACGTCTGGTAGAAATTGTCAGCCTCGAGGATGCCGATCGGACCTTGGCCCGAAACCGTTGGAAACATTACGCGGGGCTGGGATTAGAGCTCATCCAACACGATCTGGCCAAGAAATCTGATAATCTGCGCTAGCCTTATTGAGGCTCTTTTTACTTCTGGAGGAAGCATGAATTTTGGATCAATCACCCTGAATGTGCTGGCCCTGACAGCAGTGGCCACTGTTTTGAGCGCTTGCGGCAAAAAGGAGCAGGCCGCTGCTCCGGCTGCGCCTGCCAGCGCTGCGCTGGTTGTCAAAATTGGCCATGTCGGGCCAATCAGCGGCGCCATCGCTCACCTGGGCAAAGATAACGAGATGGGCGCGCGCATGGCCATTGACGAACTCAACGCGGCTGGCGTGACCATCGGCCAACAAAAAGTCACCCTGGAGCTGATGGCTGAGGATGATGCCGCCGACCCTAAACAGGGCACCGCTGTGGCGCAAAAACTGGTCGACGCCAAAGTGGCAGGTGTGATCGGGCACCTGAACTCGGGCACCACCATTCCAGCCTCCAAGCTTTACAGCGATGCCGGCATTCCACAGATATCACCTTCGGCAACCAACCCGAAGTACACCCGCCAAGGCTACAAGACCGCCTTTCGGGTGGTCGCGGATGATGTCCATCTGGGCAGCACACTTGGTAAATACGCAGTAGAAAACCTCAAAGGCAAGAATGTCGCTGTGATCGATGACCGCACCGCCTATGGTCAGGGTGTGGCAGAGGAGTTCACCAAAGCGGCCGAAGCAGCCGGTGCCAAGATCGTGGACAAACAGTTCACCAATGACAAGGCCACCGACTTCAATGCCATCCTGACTTCTATCAAAGGCAAGAAACCCGATGTGGTGTTCTTTGGCGGCATGGACGCGGTGGCCGGTCCCATGCTCAAGCAGATGAAATCCTTGGGCATCAAAGCCAATTTCATGGGTGGTGATGGCATTTGCACCGCTGAATTGATAAAGCTCGCTGGAGATGCGATCGGCGAAAGTCAGGTTTATTGCGCCGAGGCCGGCGGTGTAGAGGGTGAAGCCAAGGTCGGCATGGACAAGTTCCGCACCGATTTCAAGGCCAAGTTCAATATCGATGTCCAGCTGTATGCGCCTTATGTCTACGACGCTACCAAGCTGATGGTTGCTGCCATGGTGAAAGCGGGCTCTGTTGATCCTGCCAAATACCTGCCTGTCCTGGCCGCAACCTCTGACTACAAAGGCGTGACCGGCCCGATCGCTTTTGACGAAAAAGGCGATATCAAAAACGGTGCCCTCACTCTCTTTACCTACAAGGGTGGCAAGCGTGAACAGTTGGCGGTAGTTCGCTGAATTTTTTTGGCGTTTTACCGAAAGGGAGGGCGATGCCCTCCTTTTTTATCAGCCTACGGTGTCAAGCAGTCTGTCGAATGCCTGTGGGTTAAAATCAGAACATTCGGAGAGGTGGATGAGCGGTTTAAGTCACACGCCTGGAAAGCGTGCGTGGGGTA
>JAFMJA010000091.1 GCA_017853735.1 Burkholderiaceae bacterium
TGAGCAGGCCCTGGGCCGATTCGCCCTGGGCGTCCAGCGTGCCGTCGGTCAGGAAGCCTGAGCCCATCAGCGGAATGGTTTTCTTCAGACCGGCCGCGTCGTAGTCCTTGACAAACTTGACCGCGCCGCCGCCAGCGAAGAAGGCAAAGACCACATCGGGCTTCTGCGCGGCGATCTCGGTCAGCAGCGCCTGGAACTCGACATTGGGAAAGGGCAGGGTGAGGTTCTTCATGATCTTGCCGCCGCCCTTCTCAAAGGCCTCGCTGAAGCCTTTGACGGTCTCGTTGCCCGCCGCATAGCCCCAGGTGATGGTCATGGCGCGCTTGTAGCCCTTCTGCGCAGCCAGTACCCCCGTGGCATAGCCAGGCTGCCAGTTGCTGAAGCTCGAGCGGATGATGTGCGGCGCACACAGGGCGCCGGTGATCTCGTCGGCGCCGGCATTGGGCACGATCAGCATGGTCTTGCCGTCGCGCACCGCACGCGCCATGGCCAGGGCCACGCCGGAGTGGACTGTGCCGACCACGACATCGACATTGTCACGCTTGATCAGCTTGTTGATGTTGTCGGTCGCCTTGGCCGGGTCGCTCTCGTCATCGACCTTGAAATACTGGATCTCGCGGCCGCCAAGCTTGCCGCCGTTCTGGTCGACATAGAGCTTGAAGCCATTCTCGATGGCCGTGCCCAGGGCGGCAAAGGTGCCGGTGGCCGGCAGCATCAGCCCCACCTTGAGCTTGGGCGCAGATTGGGCCAGGGCCAGTGGGCTTGCCAGGGTGGCAATGGCCAGGGCCAGGGTGGTGCAGCGTATCAGTTTCATGCAAGTCTCCTTTACGGTTTGAACGAGTTTCGTTGAAAAAAATCGGTGACAGCAGCCATCACCTGCTGCGGCTGGTCGCGTTGGGGAGAGTGAGCACAATGGGCTAAGGCCAGCAATTCACAGTCCTGGACCAGTCGGGCAATGCCTCGAATCTGTTCCATTGTGCCGTATTCATCGTCCTCGCCCTGAATGGCCAGCACCGGGCAGCGCAGCCTGGCCACTTCGGCTTCGATCGACCAGGCACGGAATCCGGGATCGAGCCAGGCCCGGTTCCAGCCCCAGAAGGCGGAGTCGGGGTCGTCGTGGTAACGCGCCAGTCGCTGACGCAAGTCGGTGCTCTGGTAGGTGTGGCGGGCCTTTTCGATGCTGGCCAGCGACAGGTCTTCCACAAAGATGTGCGGGGCCAGCGCAATCACACCGGTAACCCTTTGTGTGTAGCGGGCCGCGTAGAGCAGGGCTATCGAGGCGCCATCGCTGTGGCCAAACAGCCAGACCTTGTCCTGCTCGCCCAGACCCAGGGCCTGGAGCAGGGCGGGCATCACCTCGTAGGCCTGGCGATGCATGAAGTCGGCCTGCCAGACCTCTTGCGGTGCACGCGGGGTGGAGCGCCCATAGCCCGGACGCGACCAGACCAGGCCTCGGCAGCCCAGGGCATCGCACAGCTGCTGGGGAAAGTCCTTCCACATCGCCAGCGAGCCCAGGCCTTCGTGCAGAAATACCATCAGCGGCGCCTGTTCGCGCTCGGGTGAAATCCAGCCATATTCGATGCGCATCGCCTGGCCGCGCCAGGCGATGGTGGCGAACTCAATACTGGAATCGACGGTCTGGGCGATGGCACTCAAGACTTGCCAGCCTCCTGCTCGCGCAGGCGAAAGCGCTGGATCTTGCCGGTGGCAGTCTTGGGCAGTTCGCTGACGAACTCGATGAAGCGCGGGTACTTGTAGGGTGCCAGCTTGTCCTTGACGAAGGCCTTGAGCTCAGCCTCATCGGCGCTTGCACCTGGCTTGAGCACCACAAAGGCCTTGGTTTTGGTCAGGCCATCGGCATCTTCCTTGCCGATCACTGCGGCTTCCAGCACCGCCGGGTGTTGCACCAGAGTGGCCTCGACCTCGAAGGGGCTGACATAGATGCCGCTGACCTTGAGCATGTCGTCGCTACGGCCCGCGTAGGTGTAGCTGCCATCGGGATTGCGCACATATTTGTCGCCGCTCTTGGTCCAGCCGCCCTGGAAGGTCTCGCGGGATTTGACGCGGTTGCCCCAGTACATCATGGCCGAAGACGGGCCCTGGATGTAGAGGTCACCCGGCTCGCCATCGGGCACCGGCTGACCGTCTTCGGCCATCAGCTTGATCTCGTAGCCTGGCACCGGCCAGCCGGTGGAGCCGTAGCGCACCCGATCGGGCTGGTTGGACAGGTAGATATGCAGCATTTCAGTAGAGCCGATGCCGTCAACAATATGCACCCCATAGTGGGCGGTGAAGCGTTCACCCAGCTCCGAGGGCAAGGCTTCGCCCGCAGAGGAGCACATGCGCAAGCCCACCTCGCTGGCACCTGGCAAGGCCGGGTGGGCCAGCATGCCGGCATAACCAGTGGGTGCGCCGAAAAAGATGGTGGGCTTGATGCCACCGACCTCGCCCCGCCAGCGCTTGAACACCGCATCGGGCGTGGGGCGCTCAGGCATCAGCAAGGTGGTGGCGCCCACGCTCAGGGGGAAGGTCAGGGCGTTGCCCAGGCCATAGGCAAAGAACAGCTTGGCGGCTGAAAAACAGACATCGTCTTCACGCAGCTGCAGCAGCTTGCGGCCATAGAGCTCGCTGGTCCAGTAAGGGTTGGCATGGGTATGTACCGTGCCCTTGGGTCGGCCGGTGGAACCCGAGGAATAGAGCCAGAAGCCCGGGTCGTCCGCGCCGGTGGCGGCTGGGTCTGTGGCCGGTGCATGGCTTGCGAGCAAGGCGTCCAAGGCCTGCTCGCCCGGGTTGAGCGGACCCGCTGGGCGCGACACCAGCACCGCGCCCAGCTCATGGGCGCTTTGGCTGATCGCATTGCGCAGGGTGGGCAGCAGCGCGCCCGAGACCAGCAGGGCCTGCGCGCGTGAGTGCGCCAGCATGTAGGCATAGTCCTCGGCGGTGAGCAGGGTGTTGACCGCCACCGGCACGACGCCGGCGTACAGGGCGCCCAGAAAGGCCACCGGCCAGTCATTGACATCGAGCATGGCCAGCAGCACCCGTTCTTCGCGCTTGATGCCCAGGCTTTTCAGTGTACTGGCCATGCGACGTACCTGCTCCTCGAGCTGACCGTAGCTCAGGCTGCCGGCATCATCGATAAAAGCCGTCTTGTCGGGGCGGGCGCGATTGAGTTCGAGCAGATGGGCCGCGAAATTGAATTTCTCAGGAAGGGGGGCGGGTGGGTTCACGGTGTGTCTCCTGCCAGGTGTGCTGTGGTTTTGGTGCGGGGCGTGTGGGGGAATCAGCGGATTTTTACTCGCCAGTGAACTCGATGGCCCCTTGCGGCAACAGGTACAGCACCAGGGCCCGGCCCTGACTGACCGTGGGCCGATGGGCACTGCCGGGGGGCAGCACCAGCCAGCCGGCTGCATGCTGGTCAAACAAGGCGCCTTCATCCAGCGGCATCACCAGGTCGATCTCACCGTGCGGGTGGCGGTGGTGCGGGCCCACGACATTGTGCATATCCACCACATCCACCGAAAAGCCCCGCAGCTCAGGTGCAGGCTTGAAGATGCGACCATAGCGGATGCCGCCGCCCTCGCGCTGGCACAGCCAGCCCGCCTTGGTGCCCGCGATGCAGGCTGCGCGCAAGCCCTGATAGCTGGCGGTCTGGGCGCCATGGTGCTGCTCCAGCCACTGCTCGAGTTGCTGGTCGAGCGCTCGGCTGCCGATCTGCTGGCACAGCTCGGCGATCTGGGCGCGAAATGTTTCGGGCGTGTGTTCTCTTGCCATGGTTTAAAAGATGCAGTATTGTGCTGACAGGAACTTTAGAGCGATAATAAGATCCTGTCAAGCATTATATTGCATATAACGGAAATCCAAGATCATGGTCGAGATTGAATCCAAGGCAACCGAGCCAGCCCAGTCGCATGATGCAGCCCGCCACCCCTTTCTGGTAGCCCTGGGCGAACGGGTCAAGTCGCAACGGCTCAGGCGCGGCCTGACCCGCAAGGTGCTGGCGCAGACTGCCGGGGTGTCCGAGCGCCATCTGGCCAATATGGAGTATGGGGTGGGCAATGCCTCCATCCTGGTCTTGCTGGATGTGGCGCGTGCCCTGCAGTGCTCGCTGGCTGAGCTGCTGGGCGATTTCAGCACTGCCAGCCCGGAGTGGCTGCTAATCCGTGAGCTGCTGCAGGGCCAGGACGAGGGCGCGCTGAAACAGGTGCGCCTGGCCATCCGGGAGACCCTGGGCTCGCCGGACCGCGGCACCGCGCATTCGCGCTGTGTGGCCCTGGTGGGCTTGCGCGGTGCGGGCAAGAGCACCTTGGGTCGTCTGCTTGCCGAGGACCTGGGCTTTCCTTTTCTGGAGCTGAGCCGGGAAATCGAAAAATTCGCCGGCTGCTCGATCGGCGAGATCCAGGCTCTCTATGGGCAATCGGCCTATCGCCGCTATGAGCGGCGTGCGCTGGAAGAAGCCATCCAGTCCCAGCCCGAGGCGGTGCTGGCAACGCCCGGGGGGATTGTGTCCGATCCGGCCAATTTCAATCTGATGCTGCATCACTGCACCTCGGTCTGGCTCAAGGCCGAGCCCGAAGACCATATGCGCCGGGTGATGGCCCAGGGCGACACCCGGCCGATGACCGCCAGCTCCGAGGCTATGGAAGACCTGCGCGCCATTCTGGCCGGGCGGGCCGCCTTCTATGCCAAGGCAGATCTGTGGGTGGATACCAGCGCCCAGCCGCTGGATGAAACCTTTCATCAGCTGCGTGCCCAGGTCCGGTCTTTTTTGAGCCTGCCGGCTTAATTTGCAACAAAATGCATAAATTTATTGATTTTGCAAAAAATATGCAGTATGATGCATAATGTTGATTGATGACCGGTGCCCAACACCGGAGCTTTTTTGCATCCTGAGCCAACCATTTGGAGACCTGCATGAACTCGATTGAACGTGTTGACTACCAGACCCATCCCTCTCAGTACCGCCATTGGAAACTCAGCTTCGAGGGGCCGGTGGCCACCTTGCGGGCTGACTTTGACGAGAACGCCGGCCTGCGCCCGGGCTACAAGCTCAAGCTCAACAGCTATGACCTGGGTGTGGACATCGAACTCAATGATGCGATCAACCGCATCCGCTTCGAGCACCCCGAGGTGCGCACTGTGGTGCTGACCAGCGCCAAGGAAAAAGTGTTCTGCTCGGGCGCCAATATCTTCATGCTGGGTGTGTCCAGCCACGCCTGGAAGGTGAACTTCTGCAAATTCACCAACGAAACCCGCAACGGGCTGGAAGACTCCAGCCAGCACAGTGGCCTGAAGTTTCTGGCGGCTGTCAACGGCGCCTGCGCTGGCGGTGGCTACGAACTGGCCCTGGCCTGCGATGAAATCTTGCTGGTGGACGACCGCTCCAGTGCGGTGAGCCTGCCCGAAGTGCCACTACTGGGTGTGCTGCCCGGCACGGGCGGGCTGACCCGGGTGACCGACAAGCGCAAGGTGCGCCACGACCTGGCTGACATCTTTTGCACCACCACCGAGGGCGTACGCGGCCAGAAGGCCAAGGACTGGCGTCTGGTGGACGAGATCGCCAAGCCGGCGGTGTTTGCCCAGAAGGTGCAGGAGCGCGCCCTGGCCCTGGCCGCCATTAGCTCGCGACCTGCCAACAGCAAGGGCGTGAGCCTGAAACCCCTGCATCGCACAGTGGAAGACAGCCGTCTGGTGTACCAGCATGTCACAGTGGACATTGTCCGCGCCAAGCGTATTGCCACCTTCACTGTGAAAGCTCCCACAAGTGCCCAGCCTACCGACATTGCCGGCATGCAAGCCCAGGGCGACCAGTGGTACCCGCTGGCCATGGCACGCGAGCTGGAAGATGCCATCCTCAACATGCGCACCAACGAGCTGGATATCGGCCTGTGGAAGGTCCAGACCCTGGGCGACGCTGCCGCGGTGCAGGCGATGGACCAGTTCCTGATGGCGCACAAAGACCACTGGCTGGTGAATGAGACCATCGGCCTGCTGCGCCGCACCTTCAGCCGGCTGGATGTCTCCAGCCGCAGCCTGTTTGCCCTGATTGAAGAAGGCTCTTGCTTTGTGGGTACCTTCCTCGAGCTGGCCCTGGCTTGCGACCGTTCTTACCAGCTGACCTTGCCCGATACCCCGGAGAACGCGCCGCATATTGGAGTGAGCGAGGTCAACTTTGGCCTGTACCCGATGGCTACCGGGCAAAGCCGCCTGGCGCGCCGTTTCTACAACGAGACCCCGGCCATGGAGGCGGTGCGCGCCCGTGCCGGCCAGCTGCTCGACGGCGAGGCGGCGATGAGCCTGGGCCTGGTGACCAGCGCACCGGACGATATCGACTGGGCCGATGAGACCCGCATCGCGATTGAAGAGCGGGTGGCGATGAGCCCCGACGCCTTGACCGGCCTGGAAGCCAATCTGCGCTTCAATGGCGTGGAAAACATGTGGACCCGGGTGTTCGGCCGGCTCACCGCCTGGCAGAACTGGATCTTCCAGCGCCCCAATGCGGTGGGCGAAAAAGGTGCCCTGAAGGTTTATGGCAAGGGCGACAAGGCCGCCTTTGACTGGAGCCGGGTGTGATGAAACGGCGCCACGCGGTCGCATCCTGACTGTCAGCCTTCAGCCAAAGATTTTTTGATTTCATTTTTCAATTGGAGAACCCAATGTCCTCGATCAATTACAGCGAAAAGATCCCCAACAACGTCAACCTGTCCGAAGACCGCGCCTTGCAGCGCGCGCTGGAGAGCTGGCAGCCTGACTTCATCAACTGGTGGGACGATATGGGCCCCGAAGGCACCACCGATGCCAGCGTCTACCTGCGTACCGCGGTGAGCGTGGACCCGCAGGGCTGGGCCCAGTTTGGCCATGTGAAGATGCGCGACTACCGCTGGGGCATCTTTCTCAACCCCGGCCAGCAGGACCGCAAGATCCATTTCGGGGACCACCTGGGTGAGGACGCCTGGCAGGATGTGCCTGGCGAATACCGCGCCAACCTGCGCCGCATCATCGTCACCCAAGGCGACACCGAGCCCGCCTCGGTGGAGCAGCAGCGCCACCTGGGCCTGACCGCACCCAGCATGTACGACCTGCGCAACCTGTTTCAGATCAATGTGGAGGAGGGCCGACATCTGTGGGCCATGGTCTACCTGCTGCACAAGCACTTTGGCCGTGACGGCCGTGAAGAAGCCGATGCATTGCTGCAGCGCCGCTCGGGCCAGGAAGACAACCCGCGCATCCTGCAGGCCTTCAATGAGCAGACCCCTGACTGGCTGAGCTTTTTCATGTTCACCTACTTCACCGATCGCGACGGCAAGTTCCAGCTCTGTGCGCTGGCCGAGTCGGCCTTTGATCCCCTGGCACGCACCACCAAGTTCATGCTGACCGAGGAAGCCCACCATATGTTTGTCGGTGAGTCGGGTGTGGGCCGGGTGATCAACCGCACCTGCCAGGTGATGAACGAGTTGAAGACCGACGACCCCAAGAAGCTGCGCGAAGCCGGCGTGATCGACCTGCCCACTCTGCAGCGTTACCTGAACTTCCATTTCAGCGTGACGATTGACCTGTTTGGCGCAGACGAGTCGTCCAACGCCGCCACCTTCTACTCCACTGGCCTGAAGGGGCGCTACGAAGAGGGTAAACGTACCGATGACCACCAGTTGCGTGGCCAGACTTACCGCGTGCTCAATGTGGTCAATGGCCAGCTGGTGGAAAAAGAGGTTCCCATGTTGAACGCCTTGAACGAAGTGCTGCGTGACGACTACATCAAGGACTCGATCGCCGGCGTGGAGCGCTGGAACAAGCTGATTGAAAAAGCGGGCATTCCCTTCCGCCTGAAAACACCGCACAAGGCTTTTCACCGCAATATCGGCGCGCTCTCCGGCGTGAAGGTGTCACCCGAGGGCCAGGTGGTGTCTGAGGCCGAGTGGGCTGCGCGCCATGACGAATGGCTGCCCAGTGGCGCCGACCGCGCCTTTGTCGCCAGCCTGATGGGACGGGTGGTCGAGCCGGGCAAGTTTGCCAACTGGATTGCGCCGCCGGCCATGGGCATCAACCGCCAGCCGGTGGACTTTGAATACGTTCGGTTCAACTGAATCGTGCAGACCAGCTAGCCGATCGACCTACCACCTTGGCAATGAATAGGAGAGCACCATGGGCGCTTCTGACAGCGGGCTGATCAAGCAACACCTGATCGACCCTGAGATCTGCATCCGTTGCAATACCTGCGAGACCATGTGTCCGGTCGGTGCGATCACGCACGACAGCAACAACTATGTGGTCGATGCAGAGAAATGCGACTGGTGCAACGCCTGTATCTCGCCCTGTCCAACCGGTTCGATCGACAACTACCGGACCATGCCACGTGTACGTGCCTATAGTCTGGAGGAGCAGCTCAGCTGGGGCAGCCTACCCCAGGAACTCAGCCCGGATGAGTTGCGTGCAACTGGGGAGGTGGTGGACCAGACGCTGCCCTTGGCAGACCAGCCGCCTTCTGAGGGGCAGGCAGATGCCAAGGCGGTCGCCCTGAGTAGTTCAGCGGCCAGCACCATGACCGATGCCAAGCCGATGGTGAATTACGGCGCCAGTTTGCCGCCCTGGTCGGCTGCCCATGCCTATACCAATTTATATGGCCCCAAGGCGGCGCAGAAAACCATTCAGGCCACGGTGACCGGCAATGTACGGGTGACCGAGGTGGGCAAAGAGTACGACACCCACCATATCGTGCTGGACTTTGGCAGCATGCCTTTTCCGGTGCTGGAGGGGCAATCGATTGGTGTGGTGCCCCCTGGTAGCGACAGTCAGGGACGGCCGCACCACGCGCGCCAGTACAGCATTGCCAGCCCGCGCAATGGCGAGAGGCCGGGCTACAACAACCTGTCGCTGACCATCAAGCGGGTGCTGGAAGATCACCAAGGCAATCCGGTGCGTGGCGTGGCCAGCAATTACATGTGTGACCTTAAGGTGGGTGACAAGGTAGAAGTGATCGGCCCCTTTGGTACCAGCTTTCTCATGCCCAACCATCCCAGGAGCAGCATTGTCATGATCTGCACCGGTACGGGCAGCGCACCGATGCGCGCCATGACCGAGTGGCGCCGGCGCCTGCGTGCCTCGGGCAAGTTTGAAGGCGGCAAACTGATGCTGTTCTTTGGCGCCCGCACCAAGGAAGAATTGCCGTACTTCGGACCCTTGCAGAATCTTCCTAAAGATTTCATCGACATCCACTTCGCCTTCAGCCGAGCTACTGGCCAGCCCAAACGTTATGTGCAGGATTTGATGCGCGAGCGCGCTGCCGACCTGGCCCCGCTGCTGCAAGATCCCAATGCATATTTTTACGTCTGTGGCCTCAAGGCGATGGAAGAAGGGGTGCTCGCTGCGCTCAGGCAAGTGGCCGAACAGGCCGGGTTTGATTGGGAGGCGACTGCCGCGTCCTTGCGCAGTGAAGGTCGCTTGCATCTGGAAACATACTAGGTCAGCCAAGCCAGCGTTTTCGCGTCTGCAAAATTTATTTGCAGGCCAGAAAGCCAAAAAAACTAAGCTACAATTCTTGGCTTCGCAGCAAGCATTTCAGTCTCTATGACTGGGTGTGAGCGGGGGGGTCGTTAGCTCAGTTGGTAGAGCAGCGGACTTTTAATCCGTTGGTCGCAGGTTCGAA
>JAFMJA010000001.1 GCA_017853735.1 Burkholderiaceae bacterium
CCGGGGCCAATGGCCTGCGTTTCCTCAAGCAATTGAGGGAATACGGCAACAAGCTCCCTGTGCTGGGCAGTGCTACCACCACCGATGAGGGCATTCTCAAGACGATGGGTGATGAGGCCATCGGCGTGATCAGCGGAAGCTTCTACGCGGCAGGCCTGGAGACGCCAGAGAGCAAACGTTTCGTGGCTGCAGTCAACCGTGACTACGGTGCCGATCCTGGCTATTACACACTGGGTGCCTACTCTGCCGGCGTTTTATTTGAGCAGGCTGCCAAGGCGCTCAACGGCAAGGTGGAAGACAAAGAAGCCCTGATGAAAGCCTTGCGCAATCCTGGTACCCTCAAGGACGCACGCGGAGACTGGAAAATTGACGAACAAGGCAATCCAGTACAGCCGATTTATATTCGCAAGGTCGAGCGTAAGGGTGGCAAGCTGGTGAATACGGTCCTCAAGACCTACCCCAACACCAGTCAGTTCTGGACCTACGACCCCAAGGCATTTCTAGCAGCACCCGTTTATTCCCGTGATGTGCCGCCATCCAGAAATCTGGAGCCTTGATTCACGACCGTCAAGTCTGATGGCCTAGCTGACGCGCAAGCTTGACCTGCGCGCGTCAGCTGGTTTTGGTTCAGAGATCTGATCTATCCATGTTCGACAAGCCAATGGCATTCTGGTTGATCCAGAGCCTGAACAGCCTTTCACTCGGCGGACTCTTGTTTCTGCTGTCGGCTGGTTTCTCCTTGATTTTCGGGTTGATGCGCATTGCCAACCTGTCGCATGGCGCCTATTTCATGCTTGGGGCCTATATCGGCCTGTCTGCCTTACGCGCTGGCGCGAATTTTTTTGTGGCCATGCTGCTGGCTGGCCTGGCGATTGCCCTATTGGGTGGCTTGATCGAACGGCTGGTGATCAGGCGCCTGTCCAGCAACCCCCTGGGCCAGGTGCTGGCGACCCTGGGTATTGCCTTCATCATTGCCGATGGCTGCCTGCTTTACTGGACGGGTGACCCGCAGCCCTTGCCAACTCCTGAATGGCTACGTGGAGTATTTCAGGTGAGTGGTGCGGCTTTTCCCAAATACCGAATTGCCGTGGTGGGAGTCGCCATTGTGGTTGCCATTTTTCTCTGGCTATTGATGGACAAGACCCGTATCGGCGCCATGATCCGAGCCGGCGTCGACGACCGTGAGATGGCGCGTGGGATCGGTATTCCGGTCTCCTGGTTGTTCACCACCGTTTTTTGTCTGGGTTCCTTTCTGGCAGGAATGGGTGGGGTATTGGGTGGTCCGATTCTCTCGGTCTATCCTGGCCTGGATACCGATATGCTTCCATTGGCACTGGTAGTGGTGATTCTGGGGGGAGTGGGTAGCTTGGTTGGCGCTTTTGTAGGCAGCTTTCTCATCGGTCTGATCTACACCTTCGGCCAGACATTGGTTCCCGATCTGGCCTACATGATTCTTTTCCTGCCCATGATTCTGGTGCTGGCCTTGCGCCCACGGGGCCTGTTCGGACGCATCAGCGCATGAAGCGGGCGAGCTTTGTCATCTTCCTGGCAGTCTTGCTGGTCTTGCCCTGGCTGGGCGGGGATTACTACATCAATCTTGGCAGTCAGATCCTGATCGCTGCCCTGTTTGCATTGAGCCTGAACCTGCTGGTGGGCTATGCGGGCTTGACCTCCTTGGGTCATGCGGCCTATCTGGGGGTTTCTGCCTATGTCTCTGGTTGGCTGTTCTTGAAGCTGGGCTGGGGGCATGCCATGACGGCACCTGCGGCCCTGCTGCTGACCACCCTGATGGCCGCCTTGTTTGGCCTGATCGCTTTGCGCGCCTCGGGCATTGGCTTCCTAATGATCACCCTGGCCTTGGGTCAGGTTTTGTGGGGGCTCGCCTTTCGTTGGGTCACCATCACCAATGGTGACAACGGCTTATCGGGCCTGACCCGGCCAGCTCCATTTGGCATCAACCTGGATGGCGCATCGGCCTTTTATATTTTCACGGCGATTGTTTTTGCACTGTCGCTGATCTGCATCGTTCTTTTTGCCAACTCATCGTTTGGCGCGGTCTTGCGGGGCACCCGGGATCAGCCACGGCGCATGCTTGCGCTGGGACACAACGTCTGGCTGGTGCGCTACCTCACATTTATTGTGGCTGGCTTCTGGGCTGCAGCTGCAGGCTTGCTATATGTTTATTACCACAAGTTCATTCACCCGCACGCCCTGGGATTGACCAACTCGGCTGAAACCCTCCTGATGGTGATTGCGGGGGGCTCGGGAACATTGGCGGGTCCTATTGTGGGTGCTGCCATCGTGGTGCTGCTGAAAAACTATGTCTCCGCATTCATCGAGCGTTGGACCATGTTGCTCGGCTTTGTCTTTTTAATGATTGTGATGTTCATGCCCGATGGGCTGGTTCCAGGCCTGCAAAGAATCTGGACCCGACTGACTGGCGACAAGGCCAAGAGCCAGGAGCTTGCATGACGCTGGCACTGGAAGTCCAAGGCCTGTGCAAATCCTTCGGTGGTCTGCCAGTGACCAGCGAAGTCTCGCTGGCTGTGGAGCCTGGGGAGCGGCGCCTCATCATCGGCCCCAATGGCGCAGGCAAGACCACGCTTTTCAACCTGATCGCTGGTGACCTGACTGCGGATGCAGGGTCGATCAAACTGTTTGGCTCGGAAGTGATTCATTTGCGCACCGACCAGCGTGCCCAACAGGGCATGGCAAGAACCTTTCAGATCATCACCCTGTTTCCCAAAGATACCCTGGCCCACAATGTCGTCCTCAGCCTGCTGGGCCGATCGCCGGCGCGCTGGAACGCCTTGAAACCCCAATCCTCCCGGCGCGATTTGTACGAGCAAGCCCGCGAAGTTCTGGCCCGTATTGGGCTAGGGGACTTGGCTGACCGGCCCTTGTCGCAGGTGTCCTACGGCGAAAAGCGTCGTGTCGAAATTGCCATGGCCCTGGCACAGCAGCCAAGACTTTTATTGCTCGATGAGCCTCTGGCCGGCTTGTCAATGGAAGAACGAAAAACCGTGCAGGCGCTGTTGGCCGATATTCCTCGCGATATCACCCTGGTCATGATCGAACATGACATGGACACATCACTCGCCCTGGCTGAGCGCATCACCCTGTTGCACTACGGCAAGGTTATTGTCGAAGGCACACGGGCAGAAGTGGTGGCGCATCCGCGCACCCAGGAGATCTACCTTGGCACCTGACGAGATTGTTTTGAGCCTGAATGGGGTGGACACTCTGTATGGCGACAGCCATGTGCTCCATGAGGTGTCCCTGAACTTGCGCCAGGGGCATTTGCTGGCGCTGCTCGGACGTAACGGTGCTGGTAAGACCACCACCATGAACACCATCATTGGCTTTGTCAAGCCGCGCGCTGGCGAGATCATGCTGCATGGAAAGTCGATTGCCGGCTTGTCGCCCGAAGCCATCTCCCGGCGTGGCATAGGGCTGGTACCGCAGGGCCGGCGGATTTTTCCCAACCTGTCGGTGCTGGAAAATCTAGTGGTGGCCGCGCGCAAACCGGTTTCGAGTACCCCGCATGTCTGGACCATTGACACTGTGTTTGAGACCTTCCCGCGCCTACGCGAGCGAGAGCGACAGACCGCCGGATCCCTCTCAGGGGGTGAGCAACAGATGCTGGCCATCGGACGGGCCCTGGTTTCCAATGCCAGTGTCTTGTTGATGGATGAGCCCTCGGAAGGCCTGGCG
Source organism: Burkholderiaceae bacterium (assembly GCA_017853735.1). GTDB lineage: Bacteria > Pseudomonadota > Gammaproteobacteria > Burkholderiales > Burkholderiaceae_C > Hylemonella. The sequence continues at coordinate 3,715 of JAFMJA010000001.1, forward strand.
CCGATGATCGTCCATGAAGTGGGCGAAATCCTGAAGAAACTCAAGTCGCAAGGCTTTTCTATCCTGTTGGTCGAGCAGAACACCTCGCTGGCGCTCCAGGTGGCCGATGATGTGGTGATCTACAACACCGGTCGGGTGGTCTTCAGCGGCAGCGCCAACCAGGTGCGTGAACAGCCGGGTGTATTGCAATCGAATCTTGGCATTTTTTAAAAATCGGAGCATCCAGTGACTACGCTGAAACTTGGCAACCTGTCCGTTGAATATTCCCAGACCGGGGCCGGCCCAGATCTATTGCTGGTGCATAGTCTGCTCACCGAAATGACGGTCTTTGACCGCATCGTTCCTGCACTGGCAGCTAGCCATCGCGTCACATGCGTCAACCTCCCTGGCTTTGGCGGTTCTTCGCCTGCAGTGCTTCATAGCCTGGAAGACCAGGCAGATCACCTGGCGCGCGTTATGGCTGGCCTCAAATTGCCAGCCAGCACCGCGGTGTTTGGAAATGGTTTTGGTGCTTTTGTCTGTTTGCAACTGGCCATCCGTCACGGGCGCAAGTTTGGCAAGCTGTTGGTGGCCGATTGCGTCGCGGCCTTTCCCGAGCCTGCTCGGGTGCCGTTTCGAGGCATGGCCGCCAAAGTGGCAGTCACCGGCATGACCGAGGTGCTTGACACCGCGATCGGAAGAATGTTTCCTGCAGCGTTTCAGGATGCGCATCCCCAGGTGATAGTCGAGCGCAAGGCCAAACTCGCCGCTGTGGACTCGTCCTGTTTTGGTCGTGCCTGTTTGGCCCTGGCCTCCATGGACCTCACCCATGAGCTGCCGACCATACGCAACCATACCCTGGTCCTATGTGGCGCCCTGGATCAGACCACCCCGCCCGCATTGGCCGAGAAAGTGGCCCAACTCATTGCCGGTGCCCGCTATCAGGAAATTCCAGACTCTGGCCACTGTCCCATGCTCGAGCAAAGTGAAGCATTGGTGGCGTCCATGCTGGCTTTTCTCAAAGAAACCAACTGAGCGAGCCCTTCCATGTCAGAGCAATTCAACCTGCATGTGAACGGCAAGCCGCACCAGGTCCAGGCCGAGGGGAGTACCCCGCTGCTGTATATCCTGCGCAATGATCTCAAGCTCAAAGGCACCCGCTTTGGTTGCGGGGCAGGCCATTGCGGCGCCTGCACAGTCCTGATCGACAACAAGGCGGTCCAGTCCTGCGACACACCGCTTTGGTCAGTTGTCGGCCATCAGGTGTCGACGATCGAAAGCCTGGGCGATGCCAAGGCGCCTGGGCGCCTGCAAAAGGCCTTCATCGAGATGCAGGCTGCGCAATGCGGCTATTGCATCAACGGCATCATCATGGCCGCAGAAGCCTTGTTGCGCGCTAATCCTGATCCAAGCGATGCCGATATCGTGGCAGCCCTGGAGCGCAATCTTTGCCGCTGTGGCACACATGTGCGGGTGCTCCAGGCAATCCAGCATGCGGTGAGATCAACAGGAGCAGCCCAATGAGCGCTCCCAAAGCCCTGCCCCAGAGCCTGCAGACCAACCCCCTGCTGAGTACCTGGGTGCGCATCCTGGCTGATCACACGGTTCAGGTGTTTTCAGGCAAGGTTGAACTGGGCCAAGGCATCGTGACGGCCATGGCCCAGATCGCAGCTGAGGAACTGGACATTGGATTTGACCAGCTACGGATCACTTCCGGAGACACCCGTGTTTCACCCGACGAGTGGTACACCGCAGGCAGTCAGTCGATCGAGGTGGGAGGTGCAGCGATGCGGCTGGTGTGCGCCGAAGTGCGTAGCCTGTTTTTGGCACAAGCAGCCATCCAGCTTGGTGAGAATGTCCAGAATATCTCGGTACACCGGGGCCAGTTTTCTTCTGCCAAAGGCAGCACGAGTTACTGGGAGATGCGCGATTTAGTCGATCTAGGGCGTGCCTTCAGCGCCAGCGCCACTCCCAAATCTCATGGATTGCACGCGGTGGTCGGGCGTCCGGCCGCTCGCCTGGATATCGCGGCCAAAGTCTCGGGTGCAGCGTTTGTCCAGGATATGGAACTGCCCGGCATGCTGTTTGGTCGTATTCTGCGACCACCCACCCTCGGTACTACCCTTCTATCGCTGGATGCAGAGCAAATACGCAAGATGCCTGGGGTGGCGCATGTGCTGGTCAGCGGCAGCTTTGTGGGCATTGCCGCGCTGCGTGAGGAGCAGGCGCTCAAGGCGCTGGAGAAAGCCCGTTCGCTTGCCCGCTGGAGTGAAGCGCCCGGCATGCCCGAACCTGGAGATATCGCCGAAGTTCTGCGCCACTTGCCATCCACCCGTGCTGTGACCTACAGCCAGGGGAATGAGCCATCCGGTCGGGCTGACAAAGGTTTTACCGCCTCATATTCACGCCCCTACCTTGCCCACGCCTCGATCGGCACCAGCAGTGCGCTAGCTCAACTCGAAGCAGGCCAGCTCACCATCTGGTCCCATACCCAGGGCCCACATCATCTGCGTGCCCAGATTGCCAAAGTGATGCAAATGCCCCTGGAGGCTGTAAATATCATCCATCGCGACGGTGCTGGCTGTTATGGTCACAACGGTGCGGATGATGTGGCCTTGGATGCGGCTCTGCTGGCGCGCGCCTGTGCACAGCCGGTGCTGGTGGTCTGGACGCGTGAAGATGAGTTGGTCTGGTCGCCCAGCGGGTCAGCCATGCTGGTGGAGATGAAAGCGTCGCTCGATGCCAATCAGCAGTTGAGTGCCTGGTCCCATGAACTCTGGAGCCATACCCATATCAAGCGCCCCGGCTGGGCCGAGGGGGTCAACCTCCTGGCTGCCTGGCATATGGACCCGCCGCACCCTGTGCCTCCGGCCAAGGACATGCCCTTGCCGGCTGGCGGGGGAGATCGCAATGCAATTCCGCTCTACAACATTCCCAGGGTGGAGGTGGTTTACAACTTCATCGCCGATATGCCGGTACGCGTCTCGGCGCTGCGCACCCTGGGCGCCCAGACCAATGTGTTTGCCATCGAATCTTTTCTGGATGAAATCGCCAGCGAAGTGGGCATCGATCCGGTCGAATTCCGCCTGCGGCATCAGTCGGACCCGCGCGCGCGCGCGGTGATCGAGGCCGCTGCCAAAGCAGCAGGCTGGCGCACCGGCGCGATTGGGGATGAGGCGCGTGGCATGGGCATGGGTTTTTCCCGCTACAAAAACATGTCTGCCTATTGTGCGGTGGTGACTGAAATTGAAGTGACCCAGTCGATTCGTGTTCTGCGCGCAGTGGCTGCGGTCGATGCGGGGCAGATTGTCAATCCGGACGGTCTGCGCAATCAGATCGAAGGCGGCATCTTGCAGGCCATCAGTTGGACTTTGAAAGAGGCGATGCATTGGGACCGCGAGCGCCTGACCTCGCGGAGCTGGGAGGACTATCCCATCCTTCGTTTTGATGAAGTGCCAGCCATCGAGGTGGTGCTGATCGATCGCCCCGACCTGCCCGGTCTGGGTGCTGGCGAATGCGCGGCCGGACCCACTTCGGCCGCGCTGGGCAACGCCCTGTTCCAGGCCATGGGGCTGCGCATGCGTGATCTGCCGCTCACACCAGAGCGGATTGCGCGCGCCTTGGCGTGATGTTCTGCTTGGTTTCCCAGGAAAGCGGTCGGCCCCCTAGTACTCAGGCCGGTGGCTGGCTCAGCCAGCCAGAAAATCTCGCAGTGCGAACAGGGTTGCATCGGGCGTTTCAAGCATCTGGTGATGGCCGACGGCCAATTCAACCTGGCTGATGGATTTGCCAGTTCGACGCGCCCGCTCGATCAGGGTTTGTGCTGCCAGGGGTGGAGTCATCAGGTCTACCTTGCCCAGCAGAAACAGCACGGGGCAGGTGATGGCTTCGATGGCCTGTTCGCCATTGGCGTACTGGTCACAGGCCTGAAAGCCCAGGTGAAACAGATTGACCTCTGAATTGCTGGCCAGGACACGCCGGTTCAATGCGGTGTTAGCACCCCGCACCCAGGTGCCCGGACCGAGCGCAGATGGGGGGGCAGCCAATGTGCTGCGCATGAAAACATTGATCATGGCAATGCCTCTTTCCGGATCGCGCTCGGAGGCTTCAAGCAGGACCGGGGAAACCTTCATCGGATAGGCGGTACCGATCAGGACCAGGTGGCTGACCCTTTGCTTTAACCGGGCAGCCGCCTCCAGGGCAATCAGCGAACCCCAGCTGTGTCCTACCAGCGCAGCCTGCTGCACACCCGCAGCGTTCAGGAGCGCGGCAATGAAATCAGCGGCCTGCTCGACTGTTTTTGGGGGCTCGCCCGCACTGCGGCAATGGCCTGGGAGGTCGATCGCCAGGACATTCCAGCCATGATTGGCCAGGTACCGGCTTTGCAGAATCCAGGCACTGTGGTCGTTGAGCACGCCGTGGATCATCACCACCGTCGGCTTGGCTGGATCAAAAGCCTTGCCCGCTGTGTAGCAGTAAGTGACAGCGCCTTGAACAGTCAGTTCCATCAGCGGCTCATCCTGGCGGCTGCTTTCAGGGCCCGTCCCAGGTCGTCGATCAGATCGTCCGGGTCTTCCAGTCCAACGGACAGGCGAATGGTTCCCTGGCGGATCCCTGCGCTGGCCAAGGCCTCGTCGCTCATGCGAAAGTGGGTGGTGGATGCAGGGTGAATGACCAGGCTTCGCGCGTCGCCTACATTGGCCAGATGACTGAAAAGTTTGAGTCCTTCGATGAATTTTTTTCCTTGTTCCCGGTTGCCCCGAAGGTCAAAGCTGAACACAGAGCCAGCCCCGCGCGGTAACAGGCGCTTGGCCAGCAGATGGCTGGGATGATCCTTGAGCATCGGGTGACCTACCCGTTCAACCAATGGATGCGTTGCCAGGAAGGCAACAATTTTTTCGGTATTGCTCATGTGCCGGGCCATGCGCAAGGGCAGGGTCTCGATGCCCTGCAGGATCAGCCAGGCAGTATGTGGGCTCATGCAGGCGCCGAAATCACGCAAACCTTCGCGCCGGGCTCGCAAGAGAAAGGCGCCGATGGTGGACTCCTCGGCAAACACCATGTTGTGAAAGCCGTCATAGGCCTGGCTCAGTTCAGGGAATTTCCCAGACCGACCCCAGTCAAAATTGCCGCTATCGATGACGACGCCACCAATCACGGTGCCATGGCCGCTGAGAAACTTGGTGGCCGAGTGATAGACCAGGTCGGCACCGTGCTCCATGGGCTTGATCAGCCAGGGCGAGGTGAGGGTGGAATCCACCAGCAAGGGCAGACCTGCAGCATGGGCAATCTCGCTGACCCTGGGAATATCCAGGACATCCAGCCCCGGATTGCCGACAGTTTCTCCGAAAAGTAATTTGGTATTGGGGCGAATGGCAGCTCGCCATCCATCGATGTCCCCAGGCTGGACAAACGTGGTGTCAATGCCAAAGCGTCTGAGGGTGTAATGCAACAGGTTTTGCGAGCCACCATATAGGGCGCTAGAGGCCACAATGTGCGAGCCAGCCCCCATAAGGGTGGCCACACTCAGGTGCAGTGCGGCCTGGCCGCTGGCCACTGCAATCGCCCCGATGCCGCCCTCCAAGGCGGCCATTCTTTGCTCAAAAACCGCATTGGTGGGGTTGCTGATGCGGCTATAGACATGGCCAGCGCGTTCCAGGTTGAACAAGGCAGCGGCTTGGTCACTGGATTCAAAGACAAAGGAAGTCGTCAGGTGAATCGGCACCGCACGCGCACCGGTGCTGGGGTCAGGAGAAGCGCCGGCATGTAGCGCCAGCGTATCGAAGCCGGGATCAGACGAGCCGGACATGGTTGCTTATGCAGATCATGAGTTGGGTTAAAAACATGCGATATCCGACTTGACCAAAGACTGATTTAAGCCTTATTGTGGTCCATATTTCAACCGGAGTATGCCGCCAGCTCGGCCCAGCAGGAGAAGATGATGAAAGTCAGCGATATTTTGCGCGTCAAAGGCAATACCCTCTATAGCATTTCGCCCGAGGAACCCTTGTCGCGTGCCATCGAGATCATGGCAAACAAGGACATAGGGTCGCTGCTCATCATGGAGAACGGCGAGCTCACCGGCATCCTGACCTTCCGGGAGGTGATCCGACTGGCGGCCCGTAATGGGGGAAGTGTGGGCAATTCCTTAGTGCGCACCGCCATGGAGGGCTCCCCGCTGACATGCACTATGGACACCGATCTGGACGAGGTCAGGCGCATGATGCTGGAGCGCCACGCCCGCTATTTGCCGGTCATCGATCAGAAGGTACTGATGGGTGTGATCAGCTTCTACGATGTCGCCAAGGCTGTGGTGGAGAGCCAGGACTTCGAAAACCGGATGCTCAAAGCCTATATCCGCGACTGGCCCGAGGAGTCCAAGCCTGGCAATCCTGCCTGAGCTGCCTGGAGGGCCCATTGGGGCGATGCCTGAACAGCATCGAATGATTGCCCGCTTACGCCAAAGTAAGCTTGCGTTCACTCTGGAAACTTCTCTTGGCGCCAGTGACCGGGTCAATAAAGGCCAGTGAGCACGCCAGCAAACGCAGCGGATTGCTGAAGTCCTCAAGCGCTGGGGCATCAGCCGGGTGCATCACACTGGGGTAAAAGCGGTCTCCGACGATCGGAATGCCCAGTGCGTTCATGTGCACTCGCAGCTGATGCAATCGACCGGTGCGCGGCAGCAGACGATAGCGCGCCAACGGTGCGGCGAGCTCGAGCAATTCGATGCGGGTGGCGCTATTGGGTTCGCCGCTGACCTCCTGCTGACGAAAAAACTGCTCTGCGGCTTGCAGGCGGCTACGGTGTTCAAGCGGTAAAACCAGATGGGGCCGCCAGGGGGCAATCGCCTGATATTCCTTGAATACTGTCTGTTGGCGAAACATGGACTGATAAGCCCCACGATCCTGCGGCCGAAGGCTGAATAGGACCAGACCCGCGGTCTCACGGTCAAGACGGTGGATTGGGCTGATCGACTCAATGCCCAGTTCCTGCTTCAGCCTGACCAGCAGGGTTTCTTTCACAAAGCGCCCGCCCGGTGTGACAGGCAGAAAATGCGGTTTATCCACGACCAGCAAGTGCGCATCCTGAAACAGGATGCGCGCCTCAAAGGGTATGCGGGGTTCAAAGGCCAGTTCGCGGTAATAGTAAAGACGCGATTGCGGCCGATACGCTGCTTCGGGATCCAGTGCCGTACCGTCTTCGGCCAGAACCTGCCCCTTGGCCATGCGCTCGTGCCACTGCAGGCGTGAGACGGCTGGGAGCCGTTCGGCCAGAAAATCAGCCACCGTACGCCATCGGCCCGCTGGCAAGGCCACACAACTGGCGCTGACGCCTTCTTGCATCGCGGGACGAAATCGATGCCCAGGTCGGGTCATGGCGCTTGGATTTCAGATGCGCCGAAACACCAGGTCCCAGACGCCATGACCCAAACGCAGCCCGCGCTTCTCGAATTTGGTCAATGGCCGGTACTCAGGTCGCGGGGCAAAGGCACTCGAGGTGTTTTTCAGCAGGGGCTGGTTGCCAAGAACTTCCAGCATCTGCTGGGCGTAGGGTTCCCAGTCCGTGGCACAGTGGATGTACCCGCCCGGCTTGATCCGGCTGGCCAGTTTGTCGACCAGGGGCGCCTGTATCAGCCGCCGCTTGTGATGTTTGGTCTTGTGCCAGGGATCGGGAAAAAAGATATGCACACCATCCAGGCTGCTTTCAGGGAGCATGAGTTGCAGGACCTCGACCGCATCGTGTTGCAGGATGCGGATATTGCTCAGCCCAAGAGCACCGATCTGCTTGAGCAGTGCGCCCACGCCAGCCTCATGGACTTCGCAGGCAAGGAAGTTTTTGTCCGCCATCAGGCTGGCAATATGGGCTGTGGCATCCCCCATGCCAAATCCGATTTCCAGAATCAAAGGCCGGTCGGCAAGCCCTGGACCAAATGCCTGTGTCAGGTCGATCGGCGCTGCCTGGAACGGAAGCAAAAAATCTGGCCCCCAGGTGGCCAAGGCCTTGGCCTGGCCACTGGTGGTGCGGCCTGCGCGTTTGACAAAGCTCTTGATGGTTTTGGGAAACTCAATGCCCGAAGGTGGCAGGCGTCTTCGATCTCGCAGGGGTGGTTCCTGCACTGGCAATGCGCTGGGATGGTTGGTGCTCACTGTTAAATTTTACCGGGCTGACCCTGTGCGCTCAGCCAGCGTGCGCGCCATTGTGCGGTGGCCTCGGCAAGCCAGTCGCCAAGCGAGCTTGACTGGACCTGCAGGCCCAATGTTCTGGCGGCGGCATTGAGCTCCAACAGAGCTTCGTTGGTCTGCAGGGCTGGCGCCCCAGACTGTTTGCTCAGTTTTTCACCCAATGCATTGAGAACCAGAGGGGTGTGCAGGTATTGAGGTGTTGGCAGGTCCAGGGCGCGCTGCAGCAAAATTTGGCGCGCGGTGTTGTCGGCCAGATCTTCACCGCGCACGATATGGGTGATGCCCTGCGCGCCATCATCGACCACCACTGCCAGCTGATAGGCAAATTGGCCATCGGCACGCTTGAGAATGAAGTCGCCCACCGCTTGTGCTACATACTGCTCCTGCGGACCCAGTCGGCGGTCGGTCCAATGGTGCTCACCCTCATGCACGCGCAGGCGCCAGGCGCGGGCAGCCCGCCCCTGCAAGCCATTGCGACAGGTGCCAGGATAGACCCGTTCGGAGTTGCGGGCCCGTGTCTGGCCATGGGCCATCAGGCTGGCCTCGATCTCCTTGCGTGAACAGGCACAAGGGTAGGCTATGCCACTGGCAATCAGACTATCCAGGGCGCGCTGGTAATCAGCAAGACGATCTGACTGGTGCCAGGGAGGCTCGTCGGGCAGCAGTCCGAAGTCGGCCAATTGCTGCAAAATCATCCTGTCAGCTCCGTCAATTGAGCGGGGAATATCGACATCCTCGATCCGCACCAGCCAGCGTCCACCATGAGCGCGTGCGTCCAGCCAACTCGCCAGAGCGGCAACCAGCGAGCCCGCGTGCAGGGGGCCGGTGGGTGAGGGGGCAAAGCGGCCGATGTAGTGTGTGGCTAACATGGGGAGGGCCAAATCATGCCATCAAGTCATGCCCCAAAATGTTTGAGGATAAATCCATGACAGTCTGAAGAGAGGGCGATGTTTTTCTATAGTTGGCTTATTCCAAGCGAGTTTTTTTCATGTTGACTCTGCGCAAATCTGACGAACGCGGCCTGGCCGATCACGGCTGGCTCAAATCCTTTCATAGCTTTTCCTTCGCTGACTATTACGATCCGCGCTTCATGGGCTGGGGCAATTTGCGGGTGATCAATGAAGACCGGATTCAACCTGGCACCGGATTTGGCACGCATGGTCATCGTGACATGGAAATCATCAGCTACGTCCTGCAGGGCGAATTGGCGCACCAGGACAGCATGGGCAATGGTTGCGCCATCCCCCCAGGCGACGTGCAGCGCATGAGCGCTGGCCGTGGAGTCATGCACAGTGAGTACAACCATGCGCCCAAGCAGGTGACCCATTTTTTCCAGATCTGGATCCAGCCCAATGTCAAAGGCATCGCGCCAGGCTACGAGCAAAAGTCTTTCCCGGTCCAAGAAAAACGCGGAACTCTGCGGCTGGTGGCCTCGCCAGATTCAGCTGAGGGATCTGTCAAGCTCCATGCGGATGCCCGGCTTTTTGCAGGCCTGTTCGATGGTGATGAGCGATATGAACTCCAGCTAGACCCTGCGCGTAAAGCCTATGTTCATCTGGTGCGTGGCGTGTTGCGTGTCAATGGCCTGGCCCTTCAGGCCGGGGATGCCGCGCTTGTGCAAGGTGAGGCCAAGCTGCTGCTTGATGGCGGTCGCGATGCCGAGGTGCTGGTATTCGATCTGACTGACTAAAGATTTTTTGATCAAGGGCGAATCCCCGGTGTTTCCACGGGCATACCGCGCGCCCTGACCGCCAGGTACAACTCCAATTCGACCAGCTCCCTGGCGCCCATCGCATAGGGTTCAGCCCGCACCCCGTTCATGCAGTTGCGCAGCCTGCGCTGCAGTGAGCCGACAGCCTGCCATTCCAGACGATAGATCGGATACCCAGTAGGATGGGCCTGCGGGATGACATTTCCGCCTAGATGACGGCCTGCGTTCTGGTCGTGACACTGGGCGCAGGACAAGTTCAACTGGCCCATACGCTGCTGAAACAGCCGTTGGCCATTGTCGAGGTGGGGCTGAAGGCGTGTGCTGGCTTGTGGGGCAAGCGGCATGCCGCGAGACTGGTAACCCACAAAGCTCTCCAATGCCAATAACTCTTGTGATTCAAGTCGCCATGGCTGTGTCTGCTGGTGGTTCTGGCGGCACTGATTGATGCGTTGGGCCAGATTCAGCGGTCCCTGGGTGCGTTCATCCCATGCGGGGTAGCGTGCTGCCACACCGTGCATGCTGGAGCTGGCATCTGCATGGCAGCCGGCACAGGATTTGGCGCCCGAAGCGGTGGCCTGCTGCCAAAGCTTCTCACCTTGTCGGACCCAGAGCATGCCGGGGTTGAGGGTGTCGTCACGCTGCATGGCTTGGGTGTCGGGCCGCATGAATTCGAAGCCTGAGCGGCGCGTATCGGTCTGTGCAACAGCAGCCACCGCTACCCAGCAGGCGATGGCCAGAAATAATCTATGCGGTTGGATAACCTGGCATCGGATCATGTGACCTGTAGCGCAACGCTTTCGCTGTGCCGAAAACCCTTGTCGCCTACCCACTGAAAACGCAGGGTACCCGTCTCGGTGGCGATGGTGTGAAAAGCAATCAATGGATTGGCCGCAAGCGCAGAAAACAGTTCTGCGCTGAAGATCAACTCGTTGTTGTAGTGGCAGCTGAAGTGTTGAATGATGTCGCGTGGCAGCACACGACCATCATCCCCAGGTCGAAAGCCGGTTTCCATCGGGTGTGCAATGGTGGCGCGCACTTCGATGATTTCACCACGACGGGCTGTTGCAGGAACCTTGATGATGGTGAATGACATAGCTAAATCGGGTTTTCCAGGCAGGCAGCAATCGACACGATCACATCGACCGTATCAGACCAGTAAGTGCCATCGTTCATACGCGCTACGGCAACCAGTTTTTGTGAGGTTGCCAGGCGGATGCGGGTGGAAATACTGGCACGACCTGCGCGAGGACCCAGGGTACATTTGATCACCTCGCGCTGGGGATTGCGTTCATTGAATACAGCAATAGCGACCACATGGTCCGCAGCTGTCATCGCACTGTCGACTGATACGCTCAACGGTACGGTATTGCCGTTATCCACCAAGGGTGCGATATCCAGCTTGACCCGTCCAGCCTTGATCGGGGCACCGCCGGCGTACGCATTGACAGCCGCTGCCAGTTCACCGGATGTGGCCAGCGCAGGTCGTACGATCAAACAGGCGCCCACGCCAAATCCGGCAACAATCATCAGCCTTCTTGATCTGGATACACCCATTGCACTCATGGCTGAACTCATTCTCTGAGGGTGAGCAAATAAGCCACCACATCCTCAATTTGCTGAGCCGACAAAATGCTTCGATCTTGCCAGGCCGGTGCGACACGGTGCAAACCCTGATCGCGGTAATAGGCGGGCATGATGCTGTCAGGATTGAAGTGGCGCGGGTTAACTAGGCGCAGTCGGAGCTGAGCGGCTGACCAACGTTGGCCAGCCCCTGCAAGGTTAGGTGCCAGGTCACCTTGAAATCGCTCTTCAGACACCGGACCACTATGGCACAGAAGGCACAGACCGCTTTGTCGGCTGCTTGCAATGGCGCGACCGCGGGCTGCATCACCAGGTTGAAAGCTCAGGGGCTGCGGGATGCCATCACCAACAACCTCAAGTACAGCAGAGTGATGAGCCGTTTGCCCTGCAGCCTGGCAAGGCAGAAAGGCCATGAGCAGCAACAGGCAAGCCAGGCGGCACACCAGAAAAAGAGGTGCCGCCGCAAAAAGGCTCATGTCCGCTTGAGACTGTGGTGCTTGAGCGGCAAGTCACGGATGCGCTTACCCGTGGCGGCAAAGATCGCGTTCAGCACTGCCGGCGCAGCCACCGCAATGGTGGGTTCGCCCACACCACCCCAAAAGCCACCCGATGACAAGACGGTGGTTTCGACTTTGGGCATTTCATGCAGGCGCATGACTGGATAGGTGTCAAAGTTCTTTTGCATCACCGCGCCATTGCTCACCGTGATTTCACCGTACAGCGCCGCCGACAGCCCGTAGACAAACGATCCCTCCACCTGGGCTTCGATCTGTTGGATATTGACCGCATGGCCCGGGTCGGTTGCCGCCACGATGCGATGGATCTTGAGCCAACCATCGTTGCTGACTGACACCTCGGCACAGGCTGCCACATAGCTGCCAAAACCCATGGTCTGGGCCAGGCCGCGGAACACGCCTTTTGGGGCAGGTTTGTCCCAGCCCGCATTTTTCGCCACTGCATTCAGAACTGCGAGGTGCTGGGGGCTGTTGGCCATGAGCTTGCGGCGGAAGGCCAGAGGGTCCTGGCCGGCAGCATGAGCCAGTTCGTCGATGAAACATTCCATATAAATGGCGTTCTGGTTCAGGTTCACTCCTCGCCAGAAGCCGGCAGGCACATGCGGATTGCGCATGGCGTGGTCGATCAGCAGATTGGGAAAGTCATAGCCTAGAGCGCCTTCCCTGTTTCCGCTGGGTTCCAGCCCTTGGAAGACCACCGGGTCTTTGCCATTTTTGATGACATGCGGAGCCACCGTCGCCAAAATGGACTGGCCAGAAATACGCATATGCATGGCACTGACATTGCCTTTTTCATCCAGCGCAGCTGAAAGTTTGCATTGGGTCACCGGATGGAAAAAGCCATGGGTCATGTCTTCTTCCCGCGACCAGATCAGTTTGATGGGTATGCCGGGCAAGGCTTTGGCAATCAGCACTGCCTGGGTGACAAAGTCATTGCGCGCCCGTCGGCCAAAGCCTCCGCCCAGATAGAGCTGGTAAACATCGCACTTGGTGGCTGCAAGACCGGACGCCTCAACCGTAGCAGCCAGGGTGGCTTCGGCATTTTGGGTGGGTGCCCAGACCTCGCAACGCTCAGGCGTCCAACGCGCGGTGGCATTCATCGGTTCCAGCGGCGCATGGCTGAGTAGTGGGTAGGAGTAGACCGCTTCAATCTTGCGGCTGGCCGAGGCCAGTACAGCAGGGGCGTCACCCTTGCTTGAGCCAACCACAGCCTCTTTGGCGTCGAGTCCAGCTTTGAGTATTTCCCGAATGCTATTGCTGGATACCTGGCTGTTGGGTCCCAAATCCCAATCGATCGGCAAGGCTTCCACGGCGGCTTTGGCACGCCACCAGGTATCGGCCACGACAGCCACTGCGCTCGTGCCAACCTGCACCACTTGCCGTACGCCAGGACGCCCTTCGACGGCTGCGGCGTTGAAGCTTTTGACCGTTCCCCCAAATACCGGGCAATCCCGGATGGCGGCATTGAGCAGGCCGGGCAACTTGAAGTCAACACCATAGTTTTGCGCGCCAGTGGTTTTTCCCGCTGTATCCAGGCGGGCCATGCGCTTGCCAATCAGTCGCCAGTTCTTTGGATCCTTCAGCACAATGCTGGCCGCCTCGGGCGGAGTGATCCGGGCCGCAGCCTCAGCCACCTTGCCATAGCTGGTTTTGCGTCCGCTGGCCTTGTGCGTGATGATGCTGTTGGCAGCCACACATTCAGCAGCTGGCACGCCCCAGGCCTCGGCCGCAGCTTGAACCAGCATCATGCGGGCGGCAGCGCCCCCCTTGCGCACATAGTCGTTGGATTCGCGGATGCCACGGCTACCGGTGGCATTGAAGTTGCCCCAGACCCGCTTGCGCGCCAGGCTTTGGCCAGGAGTCGGATGCTCAGTGCTGACCTTGGCCCAGTTGCATTCAAGTTCTTCGGCTACCATCTGGGCCAGGCCGGTGAGGGTACCTTGCCCCATTTCGGCCCTGGCAATCCTGATCACCACGCTATCGTCTGGCTTGACAACCACCCAGGCGTTGATTTCCGGTTTGGCTTCCTGTGCTTGGGCAAAGGGAACGTGAAAACTCAGTACCAGACTACCTGCAGCAGCACTGGCCGAAGCGATGAAGTTACGACGGGTGATGGCGGGATTCATGTTGCTCTTGCTCATGTGGTGCTCCCGTCGGCGTGTTGAATGGCCAGGCCGGCAGCCTTGGTCTTGCCCCCGGATGCCGCCACCTTGATCGCTGCTCGGATGCGGTTGTAGGTACCGCAGCGGCAGATATTGGTCATGGCTGCATCGATATCCGCATCACTGGGATTGGGGCGAGTCTTGAGCAAGGCCGCCGCAGCCATGATCATGCCGCTTTGGCAGTATCCGCACTGTGGCACATCCAGTTTGACCCAGGCTTTCTGCACAGGGTGAGTGCCATTCTTGGACAAACCCTCAATCGTGATGATTTTTTCCCGGGTGGTGATCGAGTTCACTGGCCGCTGGCAGCTGCGGGTAGGCACGCCATCGATATGCACAGTGCAAGCCCCGCACTTTGAAATGCCACAACCGTATTTGGTACCGGTGAGTTCCAGCTGCTCGCGCAACACCCAGAGAAGCGGGGTATCTGGTTCAGCCTCGAACTCTCGAACCTGACCATTGACGTTTAATTGCGCCATAAAAAGTCTCCAAGGTTTGGAATTTCTGACCTGTCAGGGACAGGCTCTACTTCACTTTGTAACTGAAGTGTTTTCACAGATTTTTGGCATGGATTCAAATCCATATGACGCCAAGGCCTTTGGCAAGTCAGTGTCCCAGAATTTTGGAGAGAAAGTCGCGGCTTCTAGGGCTTTGCGGATTGGAGAAGAACTCCTGCGGAGTAGCCTGTTCGACGATCTGGCCTTCGTCCATGAATATGACGCGGTCGGCCACAGCCTTGGCAAAGCCCATTTCATGGGTGACACACAGCATGGTGATGCCCTGCGCAGCCAGCTCTGTCATCACATCCAGCACTTCCTTGATCATTTCGGGGTCAAGCGCCGAGGTCGGTTCATCGAACAACATGATCTTGGGCTTTAGGCACAGGGCCCGGGCGATCGCCACGCGTTGCTGCTGCCCACCGGAGAGTTGTAGCGGGTATTTAAGTGCCTGTTCGGCGATCTTGACCCGCTCCAGCTGCTGCATGGCGTTTTGCTCAGCTTCCTTTTTGGGAATTTTTCCAGACCAGATCGGCGAGAGTGTCAGGTTGTCCAGCACGGTCAAGTGGGGGAACAGATTGAACTGCTGGAACACCATGCCCACTTCCTTGCGTACCGCATCCGTTGCCTTGATGTCGTCACTCAGTTCGATACCGTCAACAACAAGCCGTCCTTCCTGGTGCTCCTCCAGCCGGTTGATGCAGCGTATAAGGGTGGATTTTCCAGAGCCCGAGGGGCCGCAGATCACAATGCGCTCACCGCGGGCCACAGAAAGATCGATGTCGCGCAACACATGAAAATTGTTGCCATACCACTTGTTGACTTTGTCAAAGATGATGATCGGATCAGACATGGTATTCATATTTCATCGCGCCTTGCCCTTGTTGACCTGTTGCTCCACCCACAGGCTGTAGCGTGACATGGCGTAGCAAAAGGCGAAGTAAATCAGGGCAATGAAAAAGTAGCCCTCAATCTTGTATGGGCGCCAGTCGGCGTCGGAATTCAGCCCCAGGCTGAGAGAGCCGGTGAGTTCATACAGACTCACAATCGTCACCAGTGAGGTGTCCTTGAAAATGGAGATGAAGTTATTCATCAGCCCAGGCACCACGGTCGCCAAGGCTTGCGGCAGCACGATCAGTCGCTGGGTCTGCCAGTACGATAGCCCCAGGGAGGCCGCGGCTTCCACCTGACCCCGCGGGATGGCTTGCAGGCCTCCGCGGATCACTTCAGCCATATAGGCCGCGGCAAACAGCGTGATGCCAGCTACCACCCGGACCAGGACATCGATATTGAGGCCAGGTGGCATAAACAGGGGAAACAGGAAAGAGGCCATGAACAAGACCGAAATCAAAGGCACACCGCGCACCAGTTCCACATAGAGGGTGCACAGACTGCGAATGGCTGGCAGACCCGAGCGCCTGCCCAAAGCCACCGCCAGAGCCAGCGGAAAGGCCAGGGCGATCGAAAGGGTTGCCAGCAGGATGGTCAGGGGCAGGCCGCCCCAGCGGTCAGACTCCACTTTGCTCAGGCCAGCCAAATCACCGTACATCAAGGCAAAGAAACTGGCCAGCACCAACAGCCAGGCAAGAGCGAGTGCGGGCCGCCAGCAGGCACGGATGCAGCTGGCTACCAGCAGGGATACCATCAGCAGGGTGGCCACCAGCGGGCGCCATTGTTCCTCGAAGGGATAGCGACCAAACAGGATGATGCGGTACTTTTCAGCGACCACACTCCAGCAGGCGCCGACGCCCTCAGCCCTGCAGTCGTCGGCATCGCTCAGCCAGCGTGCCCGCAGCACGGCCCAGTCCATCAATTGCGGTAAGTAATAAGCAAGAAGAGTACCTACCAGGAGGGTCGCCAGGCTGGTTTTCCAGTCGCTAAACAACTTGGAGCGCAGCCACCCTAATGGGCCAGCGCTTCGTGTCGGGGCGGGTCGTGCCAGTATGGGCTCGAAGATGCGGGCGCTCATGGTCATCGCTCCAGAATCGCCGCCCTGGCGTTGTACCAGTTCATCAGCAAGGAGGTGCCCAGCGATGTACACAGGTAGATCAACATGATGATCGAAATGCATTCGACCGCGCGGCCGCTCTGGTTGATCGAGGTATTGGCAATCGACACCACATCTGGATAGCCGATGGCCACCGCCAGGGAGGAGTTCTTGGTCAGGTTCAGGTACTGGTTGGTCATGGGTGGAATGATCACCCGCAAGGCCTGGGGCAACTGAATCAGGCGCATGGCCTGGGCGCGCGACAGACCCAATGAGGCGGCAGCCTCGGTCTGACCACGCGGGACGGACTGAATACCAGCGCGCACCACCTCGGCCACAAAAGCGGCGGTGTAGATGGTCAATCCGATCAGAAGCGCCAAAAACTCTGGGGTGAGCGCACCGCCCTGTTCGACCGCAAATTCTCCTTGACGAGGCAGGTCCAGCACCCAACCACTGGCGCTGGCCACGGGTGCCGGAAAACTCAGTCCACCCTTGCTCAGGAAAACAGGTCCTAGCCAGGTGTCCACACGCCAGGCAGCATCGGCTGCTGGCAAAATTTCTGTGAACAACAGGTACCACATGAGCAATTGCAACAAGACCGGCACATTGCGGAAAAACTCCACATAAGCGCCGCACAAGCCGCTCAGCAGGGCATTGCGTGACAGCCGGCCTATCCCGATCAGCGTGCCGATCAGGGTGGTCAGAATGATGCCCAGTACCGCCACACGCAGGGTATTGGTCAGCCCAACCAGGAAAGCGCGCCAGTAGGGCTGTGAGGAATCGTAGTCCAGCAGGCCCTCGCCAATATCAAAACCAGCGGTTTGAAAAAGAAAGTCGAATCCGCTTTGAATGCCCCGTACCGCCATATTGCGGGCGGTATTGTGGGCAAGAAACCAGATGAGCAGACCGATCAGCGCCAGCAGCAGCAACTGGTAGATCAGGTTGCGCGCCGACCGGCTGCGCAAAGTCCAGCGCCGTTTGGGTGGTGTTCGCATGGTGATGCTGCGGCACCCCGGCGCAGGCTATGGCCGGGTGCGAACAATCAACGAATTGGGATCGGGTAAATCAGGCCACCCTTGTTCCACAGGTTGTTGGATCCACGAGGGAGTTGGATCGGGGTTTTGGGGCCCACATTGCGTTCGAAAATTTCGCCATAGTTACCGCTGGTCTTGATAGCACGGGCCAACCACTCCTTGTCCAGGCCTAGCAATTTGCCGGTATCCTCGCTCACCCCAAGCATGCGCTTGACCACAGGGTCATCGCTGCTTTTCATCTGGTCCACATTAGCCTGGGTGACGCCGTATTCCTCGGCCTCCTGCAAGCCATAGACCACCCACTTGACAATGGCCAGCCATTCATCATCGCCACGACGCACCATGGGGCCCAGGGGTTCCTTGGAGATCAGCTCTGGCAGGATGATATGGTCAGCCGGATTTTTAGCTTCCTTGTTGCGGGTCGAGGCCAAACCGGAGGCGTCGGTGGTGTAGGCCACACAACGTCCAGAAAAATAGGCGCCAGTGGCAGCTTCCAGTTTTTCAAACACGACAGGCTTGATATTGAGCTTGTTGGCACGCGAGAAATCGGTCAGGTTTTTCTCGGTGGTGGTTCCTGCCTGGACGCAGACAGTCTGACCTTTGAGTTGCTTGGCGCTTTTGATCTTGCTCTTGACCGGCACAATAAAGCCCTGTCCGTCGTAGTAGGTGACGGCTGTCATATGCAGGCCCAGCGATGCATCGCGAGTCATCGTGAAAGTGGTGTTGCGCGACAGCATGTCGATCTCGCCCGACTGCAGGGCGGTGAAGCGTTGTTGGGCATTGAGTGGCACATATTTCACTTTATCTCCGCTGCCAAGCATGGCAGCGGCCACAGCGCGGCAGGTGTCCACATCCATACCCGACCACTTGCCACTGGAGTCGGCTGCTGAAAAACCAGCCAGCCCGGTGTTTACGCCGCAGATGACCTGATCGCGCTGCTTGATGGCGTCGATGGTTTTGCCGGCCTGGGCGGGCAAGCTCAGCACAGCGGCGACAGACAGGGCGGTCAACGTTAAGTAATTGAATTTCATGGAAAGCTCCTGGGGGATTGATTTTGTAGGAGCAATGGTAACTTGCATGAAGCAGACTGTGGCGATAATCCCCTACGAAGCTTAAGAAAATCAGGGTTAACGCTGAGAAGCAGGATGGGGCTGCCCAGTGCCACCCCCGGTGTGCCGGATGCCAAGGCCAGTATTTGCCAGAAAAGGCAACAGAAGAGGAAACAGAAGAGGCAAAGGCTTCCCGGGCATGCAAGGACTCAAGGCACAATCAGCCTAGTTGGACGGTCCCTGTCCAAGCCCTTCTTTCGATCATGCTTAAACTTTCTGTTCTTGACCAATCGGTGAGCGTGGCTGGCCGTGATCCAGCGATGGCGATTCAAGCCACCCTCGAACTCGCTGTTCGATGCGAGGCCTTGGGCTATCACCGTTTTTGGGTCAGCGAGCACCACAGCCATCCCACCATTGTGGGCAGTGCTCCCGAAATCCTGATGGCTGCTGTGGCCGCACGCACGCGCCGTATCCGCATCGGCAGTGCCGGGGTCATGTTGCCCCACTACTCGGCGCTGAAAGTGGCCGAACAGTTTCGTGTGCTGGAAGCCCTGGCTCCTGGTCGTATCGATCTTGGGGTTGGGCGTGCGCCGGGCAGTGATGGACGCACCGCGCAAGTGCTCAATCCGGATCTGCGCGCTTCGGAGCGGTTTCCAGTGCAGGTCCAGGAACTGCAGGCCTGGGTGAACGGTCAGGACCTGCCCGCCGGGCATCCGGGTCACGGCATCTGGGCCTGCCCGGCCGGACCCAGTTCGCCGGATTTATGGATGCTGGGAAGTTCCGACTATGGTGCGCAACTGGCAGCCCATCTTGGGCTGCCCTATGCCTTTGCCTGGTTCATCACGGAAGGTCAGGGTGCACCAGAGGCGCTGCAACTGTATCGGCAACTCTACCGTCCGAGTGCCCTGCACCCTGAGCCCCAGGCGGTGCTGTGCGTATGGGCGCTCGCTGCCGATACCAGCGAGCAAGCCTGGTACCAGTTTGAAAGCCGGGCGCGCTGGCGGATCGACCGTAACATCGGCCGGCTCGGTCCATTGTTGCCGCCCGGTCTTGCCCAACGGGATTACAGCCCGGCTGAGCAGCAGCATCTTGAAAAATTGCGTGCTCGTGCGTTGGTGGGCAGTGGTCCGGAAGTAGCGCAAAAGCTGCGCGATCTGGCTCAAACCTATGGCGTGGACGAACTGGTTTTGATCACCTGGGCCAGCGAACCCGAAGTGCAACGCCGCTCCTACGAAATCCTAGCGCGCGAATTTGCCCTGACCTGAGCACCACCTTAGACAATAGATTGCCTGACCGACAACCCAAAACATTCGAGGAAAGTACATGTTCGATACCACCATCGCCGGCAGCCTGCCCAAACCAGCCTGGCTGGCCGAAACCAACAAGCTGTGGCCTCAGTGGCAGGCACAGGGCGCAGCGCTGACCCAGGCCAAGAAGGATGCCACCCTCTTATGGATCAAGGAACAGGAAGACGCCGGCCTGGACATCATCGGCGATGGCGAACAGTCGCGTCAGCATTTTGTGCATGGCTTTCTGGAGCAGGTCGAAGGCATCGATTTTGAGCACAAGGTCAAGATGGGTATCCGTGATAACCGCTATGACGCCATGGTGCCCCAGGTGGTCGCCCCCTTGAGGCTCAAGGGCCGTGTGCACGCCTTGGAAGCGCAATTTTTGCGCGCTCATACCAAGAAAAAGATCAAGTTCACCCTGCCCGGACCCATGACGATTGTGGACACGGTAGCTGATCGCCACTATGGTGACAAGGTCAAGATGGCCATGGCATTTGCAGAACTGCTGAACCAGGAAGCCTTGGCCCTGCAGGCTGATGGCGTGGACATCATCCAGTTTGATGAGCCTGCTTTCAATGTCTATATGAAAGAGGCGGCCGATTGGGGGGTGAAAGCCCTGGAGCGCGCTGCGCAGGGGTTGACCTGCACCACTGCGGTCCATATTTGCTATGGCTACGGCATCCAGGCCAATGTCGATTGGAAAAACAACCTTGGGCAGGAGTGGCGTCAATACGAACTGGTGTTTCCTGCGCTTGCCAAAAGCAGTATCCAGCAGGTGAGCCTGGAGTGCTACCACTCCCATGTGCCCCCAGACCTGATGAAACTGCTAGCTGACAAGGATGTGATGGTGGGTGTGATCGATGTTGCAAGCGATGAAGTGGAAACCGCTGAGCAGGTGGCCGACACCATCGGCAAGGCCTTGCAATTTGTGCCTAAAAATCGACTCTTTCCCTGCACCAACTGTGGCCTGGCCCCGATGGATCGCGATGTGGCATTAAAGAAGCTCAAAGCCCTGGCCCAGGGTGCTGCGCTGGCACGTCAGCGGTATGGAAGTTGATGGCGATTAGGTGAAAACCCTGATCTGTGCCATAATCCACCCATGCTGCCGGGTTTGAGCCCGGCGGTCATTTTTGTGCATCTCCCCTCTCACACCGGACTTTGAACCTTTGGGTTCGTGAATGGTCCCCGGTGCCGGTCCTCCCGGTGCAGGCTTTGTTGGATGGTTGATGTTTTTTAACCATTGAGCGAGGCCAACCGCAGATTCTGCGGACCCCCGTATTTAGGTATGACCATGAGCGACGCATTTGATGCGGCGGGCGAATTGATGCCTGCCGAACCCATTTCAACCCCTGAAGCCATTGAGCTTGCTGAGACTTCGCCGCGCAACGGCTTTGTCGAACTTGGCCTGGCCGCCGAACTGGTACAGGCAGTGGCCGATCTGGGTTACACCCAGCCCACGCCGGTGCAGACTCGCGCCATCCCCCTGGCCTTGCCTGCGGATGACAGCGAGCACCACGGCTACAACGACCTGATGGTTTCCAGCCAGACTGGTAGCGGCAAGACTGCGGCATTTTTGTTGCCAGTCCTGCACACCCTGATCCGTCAGCAGGCTGAAGCGGTTGCCAAAGAGCGCGCCGACTATGAACTGGCCTGTGCTGAGGCGTCAGCCAAAGGGGTGGCCCCACCCAAGCGCAGCAAGCGCAAGGACCCCACCAACCCTCGCAATTTCAAAGCGGCTATGCCTGGCGCGCTGGTGCTTTGCCCAACGCGAGAACTGGCGCAGCAGGTGGCCCATGATGCGATCGAGTTGGTCAAGCACACCCGTGGTTTGCGTATTGCCAATGTGGTGGGCGGCATGCCCTACCCTGTGCAGATTGCCAAGCTGCAGAATGCCAACCTGGTGGTGGCCACACCAGGACGCTTGCTGGATTTGCAACGTTCAATGCAAATCAAGCTGGATCAGGTTCAGTTTCTGGTGGTGGATGAGGCCGATCGCATGCTGGATCTGGGCTTCTCGGACGATCTGGCCGAGATCAACCAGCTCACCAGCCAACGCAAGCAGACCATGATGTTTTCCGCCACCTTTGCTCCCCGCATTCAACAGTTGGGAATGCGTGTGATGCATGACGGCGGATCGGGCGTCCACAAGCTTCAAATTGACAACCCGCAGCTGCAGCACAGCAATATCAAACAGGTGCTTTTTTGGGCTGACAACCCCCAGCACAAGCGGCAATTGCTCGACCACTGGCTGCGTGATGCCTCGATTGACCAGGCCATCGTGTTTGCCAGCACCCAGATCGAGTGTGACGGTCTGGCCAATGACCTCCAGCAGGAAGGTTTCTCGGCAGTGGCTCTGCACGGAGCCCTGAGCCAGGGGCTGCGCAACCGGCGCCTGATGGCTTTGCGCAATGGACAGGTGCAGGTTCTGGTGGCCACCGATGTGGCTGCGCGCGGCCTTGATGTGCCTACCATTACCCATGTGTTCAACTTCGGCCTGCCGATGAAGGCCGAGGACTATACCCATCGGATTGGTCGTACCGGCCGTGC
Organism: Burkholderiaceae bacterium; assembly: GCA_017853735.1. Classification (GTDB taxonomy): domain Bacteria; phylum Pseudomonadota; class Gammaproteobacteria; order Burkholderiales; family Burkholderiaceae_C; genus Hylemonella. Next base: position 26,249 of record JAFMJA010000001.1, read on the forward strand.
GGGTCGTGATGGCCTGGCCGTCACCCTGGCTGAGTTTCGCGACCGACGCAAGATTTTTGATATCGAAGCCTATACGCGCCACCCTTTCAAAGCCGAGGTGATTCCAGGGCTGGAGCCCAAGCAGCGTGCCGAGACACGGCCCCGCAAGGATTTTGCTGGGCGCAACGAGCGCCGCACACCCGGCCGTGGCGCTATGAGTGGCAGGAATAGCCATACTGGCGAATATGGGCAGTCGCGTTCATTTGGCGCTCGCGATGAACGCGGCCGAAACGAACGTGGTGATCGTCAGGACACCCCCCGTCAGGCCAAGCACTTCGACCCGCGCTTTGAGTCTCGCCAGGGCAGCAAGCCCGCGCGTCCGGCGGCTGCCGCGGGATTTGGGGCGGGTGCTGGCAAGACCTTCGCTCCACGTGGCACTGCGCGCCGACCCTCCCGGCCTGTTCGCTAAAGCCGCGCACACCCTTTCAAAGCCCGATGCCTGAAAAGCCATCGGGCTTTCTACTTGGGCTTTGAGAGCGCATGGCCTTCCTCCATAATGCTCGACATAAACACTTGAATATGGAGACTGGAAATGACCATGAAACGCAATCTGGCGCGTCTTGCCCTGGTGTGCTGCACCCTGCTGGCCACAGGCAATGCACTGGCCCAAAGCTTTCCGAGCAAGCCGATGCGAATTGTCGTGACCTTCACCCCAGGAGGCGCGCCAGACATCATCGCCCGCATCCTGGCTGAGCGCTTCACAGCCAGTTGGGGCCAGCCGGCGGTCGTCGACAACAAGCCCGGCTCGGGCGGCAATATCGGAGCCGATTTTGTGGCCAAGGCAATGCCCGATGGCCACACCCTGGTGGTTGGCACGGTGGGCACCCATTCCATCAATGGTTCTCTCTACGCCAAGATGCCCTATGACATGGTGAAGGATTTCACGCCAGTCTCCCTGGTGGCCACCACCCCCAACCTGCTGGTGGTGCACAACGGTGTGCCGGCCAGAAACGTGCAGGAATTGATTGCTTTGGGCAAGAAGGGGGAGAAGATGAGTTTCGCCTCCTCGGGCTCGGGCACTTCCATTCATGTTTCAGGTGAATTGTTCAAGAGCATGACCGGTATCGACATGACGCACATACCCTATAAGGGGCGCGCCATTGCCATCCCCGACCTGCTGGGCGGCCGGGTGACCATGATGTTTGACAACATGCCTTCGAGCCTGCCTTTGGTGCGCGAGGGCAAGCTGCGAGGACTGGCTGTGACCAGCGCCAAGCGTGCTGCGGCAGCGCCCGATATCCCGACCATTGCGGAGTCTGGCCTGCCAGGTTTCGAAGCAGTGTCCTGGTTTGCGGTATTTGCACCAGCAGGCACCCCCAAGCCAGTGGTGGACAAGCTGCAGGCTGAGATCAGTCGTATTTTGAAGACCCCAGAAGTGGCCAAGAAACTGACCGATATTGGCCTGGAGCCTGTGGGCTCAAGTGCCGAAGAACTGGCCGCTTACCAAAGGGAAGAGATTGTCAAATGGGCCAAGGTGGTCAAGGATTCAGGTGCCAGGGCCGACTGATGACAGTTTGAGTCTTTTTTGCGTGCGCCAACCTGTCCTTCGATGGCGCTGGGGATCTCTGGTTCACCGCTCAGTTTGACTATGTGTGCAATGTGGCTATCGGTTCTGGAGCGACAGCAAGGGTCACATCTGGGTCAGCGAGTGGTACAGCGGCAACTTGTTCATGCCGGACCCTGCGGCCCAGAGCCTGCAGAGCTCTTTGACTTCCGTACACAAAAATTCCAAGCCTACCCAATGCCCAGGGACTCCGCCAATGTGCGCCAGATCCTGGTACGACCCGGTGAGGTCTGGCTGCCAGAAAGTGCCAACGAACATATCACGTTGATACGCACCCGCTGAATCCGCTCGCCAGTGCGGAATTGCGCCTCACTGATTGGACAGCATGAAGCCGGCAAAGAAGCCCGCCAGCTCCCGATGGGCATTCAATGGCAAGACATGAGCAATGTATTGGTCAGGTCGGACCAGTACCAGGCAGCCCTGCGTCCGGTCGATGCCACGCAAGTCAAAAATGTCTGGTTCACTTTTCGGGTCAGCGCAAAAAACTTTTTCGTAGTCGCGCAGCCCATAGCGCCCCTTGCGCGGCAGCAACAGCGCGGGCATGGACTCAATGGCCAATTCATGGTGCGCTTGCTGGAAGATTGCCCGCAGGTCAAAGACCGAGTCGATATCCTGGCCAGGCGGGGTGTACAGGCGCAGCGGTGAATCGGCAGACTGCTCCAGAAACTTGCAAAGAGCACCCACACCCTTGCTGTCGTTGCGATGATCGTCAGCGCCGGCAAAGGCATAGAGTCGCCAGCGACCATCGGCCTTGGCGGCATGGCCTAATTGCACCCGCTTGGCATCGGTGATCCGTATGACCGGCGCCGAATGAAAGCGCATACCCACCAGCAATCCGCTGGCCAGGTGCTGATGGGTGCTGGGTCCTGTCAGAGAGGAGGGCTGGTATTGGGTGCCCATGCCAGCTGTAAAGCGCAGATGTTTTTCAAAATATTTCTGGAATTCTTTGGGATCCACACCGCCGCTGCCCTGCTGGTTTTGCGCCGGCTTGTCGCTGATCATCTTGGCCCATTCCCGGTCAAAAGTGATCAGATCGTTGCCCACCGACTGACGCTCCGCCGAGTAGCTGTGCAGCAGATCAGGCAGGCATTGCCTGCGTAACACTGCAGCCAGCTTCCAACCCAAGTTGAAGCTGTCCTGCATGGAAAAATTCATGCCTTGCCCGGCTTTGGGGCTGTGGGTATGGCAGGCATCGCCGGCAATGAACACCCGGGGCTGGCGCGAATGTACTTTTTCCGCAGGGACGTCGTCGTATTTGTCGCAGATACGGTGGCCAATTTCATAGACCGACCACCAGACCACCTCTTTCACCTCCAGGGTGTAGGGGTGGAAGATGCTCTGAGCAGCAGCGATCAACCGGTCGACCGTGATCTGGCGCTGGGCCACACGTTCATCTTCGCCAAGCTTGTCCATCTCCACATATAGACGCACCAGGTAGCCGCCCTCGCGTGGAATGATCAGCAGATTGCCGCCGTTGTTGGACTGGATCGCCACTTTGTAGCGGATGTCCGGAAAATCCGTCACCGCCAGGATGTCCATCACGCCCCAAGCCTGGTTGGCGGCATCACCTACCAGCTCCAGGCCCATTGATTTACGTACTGCGCTACGGGCACCGTCGCAACCCACCACATAGCGCGCCCTGATCATTTCCACTTGGCCGTCATGGTGAGTATCGACACGCTCCAGCCGGGCGGTCACAGGATGGTCAGTGGCGCTGGCATCCACCTGCAGATCCAACAACTTGCGCCCGTAATGCGGGGCGAGCCGGTTAGGTGAGTTGCGCATGAATTCCAGATAAAAATCGTGCACCCGGGCCTGGTTCAGCACCACATGGGGAAATTCTGACAATCCATCCTCGGTGTCCTGCACCCGGCCATGGCGCATGATGTTCTGGGGTTGGTTGGGGTCCGGTTTCCAGAAAGTGACCTCATTGATCCAGCAGGATTCAAGCAGAACCTGGTCGGCAAAATCAAAAGCCTGGAACATTTCCATGGTCCTGCAGGCAATTCCATCGGCTTGACCCAGTTCCAGCGGCCCCTCCTTCACATCGACAATGACGGTGTGAATATCGGGGAAGGCCGAGAGTTGGGCAGCCAGGGTCAAGCCTGCGGGTCCGCAGCCAACGATCAGCACATCCGCCTGAGCTGGCAAGTCACCGCTGACTGGCTTGTCTTTCAGCCGCGGTGCGATTTCCCTGAGTTTGGGGTCGCGGCCGAAAAAGCCGTTGAGAAAAAACTGCACGGATGGGTTCCCTTGATAAGCTGATTGTTCAAAATTGCTGCACTCCGCGCTGCTGATTTTCCTTCAATTCAGGTGGGCGTATGCCCAACAATTCGGGAACCAAGGTTTCGTAAGTGGCTGCGATGTCCAGCAAGCTGCTTTCCTGGTGGGGTCTGCCAATCAGTTGCAATCCAGCTGGCCAGTGGCCGTTCGGATGGAACCCCGCGGGCAGGCTCAGGGCGGGCAAGCCAGCCAGGGTGGCATAGATGGTGACTTCCATCCACCGGTGGTAGGTGTCCATCTTGCGGCCTGCAATCGCATGGGGCCAACGCTCACGCAATGGAAATGGCCAGACCTGAGTCGCAGGTAGCGCCAGCACATCAAAGCGCTCGAACAGCTTGAGCAGATGGGCATAAAAGGCCGAACGGGTTTTGCTGGCCTGCATGAATTGACCAATACCCAGGTGCTGGGATTGTTCATATTCCCAAAGGGCTTCAGGCTTGATCAGATCGCTGGCCCCAGGCAAGGCCAGATAGTCAGCCACCCTGGATCCAATCAAGGCTTGTCGCCAAACCAGCCAGGCGCTCCAGAGCTGCTGGGGATCAAATCCCAGAGGTGCAAGGGTGACTTCAGCACCGGCTTTAGCCAAATTCTGCAAGGCCAGCTCACAGACCATGAGCAGTCCATCATCCATCGGAAGATAGCCTTCCAGATCAGCTAGCCATGCGATGCGTAAGCCGTGCAGGTCTTTGCCGCCAGTCGTGAGGGACCAGTTTTCATCAAAGCTGTTGGCGATCGCCAAGGGTGTGCGCGCATCCGGCCCGGACTGGATAGCCAGCAGGCGCGCGAGGTCAAGCGCTGTGCGCGCCATCGGGCCTTCGGTGGCGAGCTGGCTGAGCCATACATCACTGGCCGGCCATTGCGGCACCCGCCCTTGGCTGGGACGTAGACCAAAAACATGGTTCCAGGCTGCTGGATTGCGTAAAGAGCCCATGAAATCGGAGCCATCAGCCACAGGAAGCATTCGTTGGGCCAGGGCTACTGCAGCGCCGCCACTGGACCCACCCGCCGAGACGGAGGTGTCCCAGGCGTTGGGGGTGGGACCAAATACCTCATTGAAGGTGTGTGAGCCCAGGCCAAACTCCGGCATATTGGTCTTGCCAATCACAATACCGCCCGCCGCCTTCATTCGAGCCACCATCAACCCGTCCTGTTGGGCGATGGAATTCCTGAACAGGGCGCTACCGTGGGTAGTGGGAAAACCCAGGGCCAGTACGTTGTCCTTCACCGCCAAAGGCATGCCATGCAGCCAGCCACGGGAATGCCCCTGGGAGAGCTCCCGGTCGCGCTCCTCGGACTGCAGTAACAAGTCCTGATCGCTAGCCAGGCTGACGATGGCGTTGTAGTGAGGATTCAGGCGGTGGATTCTTGTGAGATACGCCTGCATCACCTCACGGCAGGAGATCTGGCGACTATGGATCGCCCTGGAGAGCGCATCTGCCGCAAGTGCAGTAATGTCAAGCATGAGACCTCAATTCAGCGCTCGAATTCCTTTTGGTGCATCCAGACCGCGTGCTTGGGAGCGCGCCGGGTGCGGCTCCATTCTTCGAGCATGTCCCATTTCACCTGGTCAAGTTTTTGGTACATCTCAGGCGTGCCGGTGTTGACGGCCAATTCCAGCCGATGTCCATTGGGGTCAAAGAAATAGATGCTCCTGAAAATCGTATGGTCAGTGATGCCCAGGACGGAAATCCCGGCAGCTTCCAGCCTGGCCTTGGATTGCTCCAGCATCTCCAGGTTTTCCAGCTCAAAGGCAATATGTTGAACCCAGTCCGGTGTGTTTTCATCCCGGCCCATTGCGGGGGCGTTGGGCAGCTCGAAAAAGGCCAACACATTGCCGTTGCCTGCATCAAGAAACACATGCATGTAGGGGTCGTCCGAATGCGTGGAGGGCACCTGATCCTCGGCAATGGCCAGTAAAAACTTCATGTCCAGATGCTTCACATACCAGTCCACCGTCTGCTTGGCGTCCTTACAGCGGTAGGCAGCATGGTGGATTCGACACAGTTTCATGACAAAACCCCTCGTTTCAATAAATCCGGCAGGATAGTGATCAAGCTGAACCGCTGGCCCAGCGGGTGCTCCCGCACAGACCAAGGACAAGTCTAATCCCAAAGGCCGGGCTAGGATATGTCACCATTACGGCCAGAAGGAGATCGATGTGCCGCATCTTGTGATTCTTTACACCGCCAATCTTGATGCACAGTCCGACATGAAGGGCTTGTGCCGAGATTTGTGCGACACCATGCTCGATCAGCGTGATGAGGTGGGTGAGCAGGTTTTTCCCACCGCTGGGACTCGTGTCCTGGCTTACCCTGCGCCGCACTATGCGGTTGCCGATGGGCAGGGTGATTACGCTTTTGTCTACCTCAACCTGCGCATGACCAGTGGGCGTTCGGGGTCGGTCAAGGAGCAAATCGGCCAGGCTTTGCTGGCGCGCACCAAAGCCCATTTTGCGGCTCTGTTTGATCAGCGTCACCTGGGTCTGACCTTGCAGATTGACGAGGGCGCAGAGTCCTTTAACGCAAGGCATAACAACATGTATTCCCTCTTTGCGCAATGAGCTTGGGCGCTCCGTTCCAGAAGGTCTGTGTGGTGGGTGCCGGAGCCATTGGCGGCTGGTTGGCTGTTTTGCTGGCGCGCGCCGGTTGCTCGGTATCCGTGTTGGCGCGTGGCGCCACCTTGCAGGCCATCTTGCGCGAGGGACTGACCCTCAAAATGGCGGGGCAGACCCTGCGCGTGCAAGTGCCCGTCAGCGAAGAACCAGAGCGGATCGGGGAGCAGCAGTTGGTGATTCTTGCGCTCAAGGCGCCGGCTTTGCCCGCCGTGGTGCACAGACTGGCTCCTCTGCTGGGGCCAGAGACCGTGGTCCTGACCGCCATGAATGGCATCCCCTGGTGGTTTTTGCAGGGAATTGGCGGTCCCTTGGCGGGCCGTCCACTTCAGTCTGTCGATCCAAACGGAGAACTGGCCAGCACAATGCCGATTGCGCAGGTGCTCGGTGGCGTAGTCCATGCCAGTTGTGCAATCGAATCGCCGGGTGTGGTGCGTCACCACTTTGGCGATGGATTGATTGTGGGAGAACCCTTGGGGGGCGAAAGCGATCGGGTCCATCAACTGGTGTCTTTATTCAAAGCGGCAGGACTGAATGCCAGTGCCTCAGCGCTGATCCAGCGTGATATCTGGTACAAGCTTTGGGGCAATATGACCATCAATCCAGTCAGCGCCCTGACCGGTGCCACCGGTGATCGCATTCTTGACGATTCGCTGGTGCGTGGCTTTATTTCGGCGGTCATGCTGGAGGCCCGGGAAATCGGCGCACGCCTGGGTATTCCGATCGCGCAACAACCCGAGGATCGCCACGCTGTCACCCGCAAGCTCGGCGCTTTCAAGACCTCCATGCTGCAGGACCTGGAGGCGGGCAAGCCGATGGAACTGGACGCCTTGGTGGGTGCAGTGCGCGAACTGGGCCAACTCACCGAAGTACCCACCCCCATGACCGATGCCTTGTTTGGTCTGGCAAGATTGCAGGCCCGTGTCAGAGGCTTGTATCAGGAGGGCTGATCGGCTGGCCGTTCGGCGCGCAATTGCTGGATCATGAAATCAGCCTGGCCGGCTTGAAATGCCCGAGCCAGGTGGAATTTCTGGAGGACGGGCAGATGCCGCACACTGCAACTGGTAAGGTATTGCACCGTGTACTCAGGCAACGCTAGATCCAGACAGCAGATCAGGTATTGAGCTGATCGCGCAAGGTCCGCTTCATCACCT
>JAFMJA010000092.1 GCA_017853735.1 Burkholderiaceae bacterium
AGCCGACCTGGCTGGGTGCGCAGGCCATGGCCGGCTTCATGCAGGCCGACACCGCACAATGGAAAAAAGTGTCTGAGTTCGCCAAGATTTCGCTCGATTAAATCTCCTGGCCTCTCTTGGACCTACAAGCCAGAGGAGTAGTGCTGTGTGATGACCAACCGAATGGTCAGGCCGCCACCCCTATGTCAATTTCACCACCTCATTTCTAGCTTCCAAATGAGTTGATAAATTGATCGAGTAATCATGAAAGCCGGCTTCTGCGATGAATCACTATTGACTTAGATCGCTATTTTTTCAGCAAAACCTGAATACCTTTTGCTTTGAGGTACGGCGTAATCTCCCAGCTTGCTGGTATTCATGTTCAGGCTTGCAAGCGCCTCGCCCCATTTAACGGCAACGGAGACCCCATCTATCACTGGCACTGCAAGCCGCTCACTTAGCACCTTGCAGAGTGGTGCCATTCCAGCACAACCCAGCACAATAGCGCCGCTACGGTCTTTCACAAGAGCTATGCGAGAAGCCTCCTCGATCTGTTCTAAGGTTTCCTTTGAGCAGTCTTCCAAGGAAAGAACCGGAATATCAGTGCCATGGACTCCACGACACTGATGCTCATAACCATATCGTTGCACCAAACGTTCAGCGATGATGCAGGTGCGCTTCATAGTTGTCACAACTGAAAAGCCGCTGGCCAAAATGCTGGCCGCCTGAAAAGCGGCCTCTGCAATTCCTATTACTGGTCCCGACAAAACCTCGCGGGCAGCTTCCAAGCCAGGGTCGCCAAAGCAGGCGATAACCGTCGCCGATGGCACCCAGGACTTTGCCAAGTTGGCCTGCTCGGCAACGCCAGCGCTTGCCCAGGCTTCCTCGTAGTGCCCTTCTATAGATTCCGGTCCAAAACTTGGATGGACAGCAACTATGTTGGTTCCTGGCGCAGCAACGGCACGCGCAGCCCGAGCAATCCCATCCGTCATTGAATCGGATGTGTTTGGGTTTATGACGAGAATTTTCATGAACAAGTTAAGTTTGAATCAGGAAATTTGCACCAGCATAGTGCATATTTGCATACAAAATTTATCTATATTTCTAATTTTGACTGTTTCAATTGGAAAACATTGAAAAGAAAATGGCACTAGGGAAAATACTTACCCATGTCATACAGCATTGAAAAAATCTTATTTATCATTTAGTTACATAATGTATTTCGCAATACAAAATTTGTTTTGTCATCTATTCGATGTCTAGCTCTTGCCACGAAAACCAGCAAGCGAGATACTTTGTATGCGTTATTTTTCCAAAATTTTGTGATGATTTTTCTATTTACATAACCGGAGTCATTATGAAAGAGCTTTCCAGCTTGTTTCGCATCGGGATCCAAAATTGGCGTCAGGCCTTGTTGGCTGGGGTCATGGTGTCCGCAACTGCCATTGCCCCACCAACCTTCGCGCAAGGCAAGGTGCTTCGTATCGCCATGACAGCCGCCGACATACCACGCACCTTGGGACAACCTGATCAAGGGTTTGAGGGCAACCGTTTCACTGGTATCCCGATGTACGACGCGCTGACACATTGGGATCTTTCCAGTGCCGACAAACCTAGCGTCTTGATACCTGGTTTAGCAACAAGTTGGCAGGTCAGTGCCTCTGACAAGACCAAATGGACATTCAAGCTGCGTTCTGGCGTTAAGTTCCACGATGGATCGCCTGTCAACGCTGATGCCATTGTCTGGAATGTTCGCAAGGTTTTGGATCAAGGGGCTACTCACTTTGACGCCAGCCAAGTAGGGGTAACTGCATCACGCATGCCCACGCTGCGCAGCGCTCGAAAAATTGATGATCTCACCGTTGAGTTGACATCTAGCGAACCAGATTCGTTCCTGCCTCTTAATCTGACTAATCTCTTCATCGCCTCTCCTGCGCATTGGCAAAAGAAATTCGAAGCGGCGCCCGGCGCAACTCCTGCCGACAAATCCAAGGCTGCCTGGGCCGCGTTTGCATCAGATGCATCTGGTTCGGGCCCATTCAAAATGGCCCGCTTCGTTCCTCGCGAGCGCCTGGAACTGGTAGCCAACAAGGACTATTGGGATCCCAAACGCACACCCAAAATTGACCGCGTCGTGATGCTACCCATGCCAGAAGCAAACGCTCGCACTGCGGCACTACTTTCTGGCCAAGTCGACTGGATTGAAGCACCCGCGCCAGATGCCATGGCTCAAATTAAACAGCGCGGCTTCATTATCCATAGCAATCCTCAGCCTCACGTATGGCCTTGGCAACTCTCGTTTGCTCCTGGGTCACCATGGCTGAATAAGGATATACGCCATGCTGCGAACCTTTGCGTTGACCGCGAAGGCCTACGAACTCTTTTGGGCGGCATGATGGGCATTCCCAAAGGCACCGTACCTCCAGGTCATCCGTGGTGGGGCGACCCAAAGTTTGATATTAAGTACGATGTGAAGGCAGCGCAGTCTCTGATGCAAAAAGCTGGCTTCTCAGCCGCCAAGCCAATGAAAGCCAAGGTTCAGATCTCGGCCTCGGGCTCTGGTCAGATGCAGCCACTGCCTATGAACGAGTTCGTCCAGCAATCACTTAAAAACTGTTATTTCGATATCGAGTTTGATGTGATCGAATGGAACACTTTGTTCACTAATTGGCGTCGTGGTGCTAAGGATCCAACTGCAAATGGGGCTCACGCAATCAACGTCAGTTATGCAGCAATGGACCCATTCTTTGGCATGGCTCGCTTCACTAGCACTAAGACCTTTCCACCCACGTCAAACAACTGGGGCTACTTTGGTAATGATGAATTTGATAAGCTGATAGCCAACGCGCGCACCGAATTTGACGATAAACGACGTGACGTAGCACTAGCCAAGCTGCACGCCAGAATCGTGGAAGAAGCGCCATTTGTCTGGATTGCCCACGATGTTGGCCCACGCGCTATGAGCGCCAAAGTCAAGGGAGTGGTTCAGCCCAAGAGCTGGTTCATCGACATTGCACCAATGACGATAGACTGAATAAGAGCGGATAACTGGCCTACAGGGCTTCTAGAAGCCTGATAGGTCAGGCCAGGTCTACAGACCTTTCTTCCAACTGCCGGCTGCTGATCAGAAACAGCAGCTGCACTACCTTGTTTTCATGCTGTTTTTTCTAATTCGACGAGTCATCTACACCCTGCCCATCATGCTGGGCGTAGCGATGGTGTGTTTTGCACTGGTCCATCTCGCACCTGGTGATCCTTTAGTATCCATTTTGCCCGCCGATGCCTCGCAAGAAATGCAAGAGCAAATGCGAAAGCTTTACGGATTTGATCGTTCTTACCCGGAACAATTCGCGAGTTGGATCTGGCGCGCCCTGCAGGGGGATCTCGGAACCTCTATTGCCTCGAGCCGATCAGTCTCCACTGAGGTAATGAAGGCTGTGGGTAACACCTTACGTCTCGCCGCCATGGCCACATTGATTGGGTTCATTTTTGGTTGTCTTTTTGGCTTTGTGGCGGGTTACTTCCAGAACTCTTGGGTCGACAAAGCGGCATCTCTAACCGCAGTGTTGGGAGTGAGCGTTCCTCACTATTGGCTCGGCATGGTGTTGGTCATTGTGTTTTCTTCAATATTAATGTGGTTACCTGCCAGTGGCGCCGGGCCGGGCGGATCAGATGTTTGGGCCTGGAACTGGGAGCACATCAAGCACATGCTGCTTCCAGCGCTGACAATGAGCGTAATTCCCATGGGCATCATCGCTCGTACGGTCCGTGCTTTAGTTGCAGAAATCTTGGCACAGGAATTTGTGGTTGGATTACGCGCAAAGGGACTTACTGATTTAGGTGTATTTCTACATGTGGTCAAGAATTCAGCGCCAACCGCCTTGGCAGTGATGGGGCTACAACTAGGCTATTTACTAGGTGGATCCATCCTAATTGAGACTGTTTTTGCCTGGCCCGGGACTGGCTTTTTGCTGAACTCTGCCATCTTTCAGCGGGACCTACCTTTGCTTCAAGGAACCATCCTGGTGCTAGCCACCTTTTTTGTTTTACTCAATCTGGTGGTTGATGTGATCCAGACTTTGCTGGACCCGCGCATTTCGCGATCTTGAATAGAAAACCATGAACCTTCTACGAGTTCAGAGTGATGCTTCCAAGGTGATGGCTTTGCCTTATGACCGCACACCTGGATACTGGCAGACCGTAGGTCAGCGCTTGCTTCGCGACAAGGTTGCCATAGTTGCCGCATTGGTGATCTTGCTTCTACTATTGCTAGCTCTTTTTGGTGGCATGCTGACGCCTTCAGATCCCTACAAAACTTCCATGCTCTCGCGACTCAAGCCTATCGGCACGGCAAACTTTCCCTTAGGCACGGACGAACTTGGCCGTGACATGCTCTCGCGACTCATGGTTGGCGCCCGGCTTAGTCTTTTTATGGGCATCACCCCAGTGATACTTGCTTTCATCATTGGTTCTGCTGTTGGCATCACGGCAGGCTATGCGGGCGGCTATGTCAACTCCTTGATCATGCGGACCATCGATGTGTTCTATGCGTTTCCCTCTGTGCTATTGGCAATCGCTCTTTCAGGCGCGCTGGGTGCGGGCATCACAAATTCTCTAATTTCTTTGACAGTGGTATTTATTCCCCCCATCGCACGCGTAGCGGAGAGCGTGACTACCCAGATAAGGGGTCGTGACTTTGTGGACGCTGCTCGCGCCTCTGGTGCAGGAGCCTTCACCATAGTGCGAGTTCACGTACTAGGAAACGTACTTGGACCAATTTTTGTATACGCAACTAGTTTGATTGCAGTGGCCATGATATTGGCTTCTGGCCTGTCTTTTCTGGGACTAGGTGTTAAGCCACCAGAGCCCGAGTGGGGCCTGATGCTTAACACCCTCCGCACAGCAATTTACTCGCAACCATGGATCGCCGCGCTACCCGGCGTGATGATTTTCATCACCTCCATAGCATTCAACCTGTTAAGCGACGGATTGCGGTCGGCTATGGAAATCAAGGGCTGAACATGGCAAGCGATCAACCACTTCTCGAAGTACGTTGTTTGGTAAAACATTTTCCACTCAAAAAAGATCTTATTGGCCGCGGCGGCGGTGTTGTGCGCGCCGTAGACGGAATAAGTTTTGAGGTACGGGAAGGGGAAACCCTTGGAGTGGTGGGTGAGTCAGGCTGTGGCAAGAGTACAACTGCACGCCTGCTCATGCATCTGATCAATCCTGACCAAGGAGAGATGGTTTTCGATGGGGCCGTGGTGGGTAGCTCAGATATGCCAATCAAGCGTTTCCGCCGCCAGGCGCAGATGGTATTTCAGGACAGCTACGCATCGTTGAACCCACGACTAACTATTGAAGACTCGATTGCTTTCGCCCCACAAGTTCACGGTTTACCACACAAAGAGTCCATTGCGCGCGCACGCGATTTGTTGGCGCGCGTCGGCCTAGAGCCTCGCCGCTTTGCTGAGCGCTATCCGCATGAGTTATCTGGTGGCCAGCGGCAACGTGTAAACATTGCCCGAGCTTTGGCATTGCAGCCCAGGATGATCATCCTAGACGAGGCTGTTTCTGCATTAGACAAGTCTGTCGAGGCTCAGGTTTTAAACCTGTTACTTGACCTCAAAGATGAGTTCAACCTTACCTATATTTTTATTAGTCACGACCTTAATGTAGTTCGCTTTATGAGCGACCGTGTAATGGTGATGTATCTGGGTGAGGTCGTGGAAATTGGAGATAGTGAGTCCCTATTCCAGGCACCGCTTCATCCCTATACACGTGCTCTTTTAAGCTCTATTCCATCGATGGACCCTGATCAGCGCACCGAATTCCCACCTCTACAGGGTGATCCACCCAACCCAATCAATCCACCTGCAGGTTGCCGATTTCATACCCGCTGCGCTGACGCTGAAAGTGTTTGCTCACAACGCTTACCCAAACTAGTCTCTCAAAGTCATAACCACTCGGCTGCTTGCCTGATGCTCGAGGCCGATAGCGGTCACAGAAAAGCCAGACATTTACTGTCTCAGTGACACAGCAAAGATATAAGGATTTCAAGGATTCAGTATGAATACAGACCCGCCCTTTGTGGACGTGCGAAATTTGCACGTGAATTTTACGGGCGGGCGTAAACCAGTGCCTGCAATCAATGGGGTTGATCTCCAGGTGCGGCGAGGAGAAGTGGTCGCCCTGATTGGGGAGTCGGGATCCGGCAAGAGCGTAACCCTGCGATCGCTGCTTCGCTTGCACCAGAAGCGACACACCCAGATGCACGGCCAAATAATTGTAGGGGGTGTGGATGTTCTGGGCTTGACCGATGCAGCCTTGGCAGACTATCGCGGAAAAGTGGCGTCAATGATCTTCCAAGAACCCTTGCTGGCTCTTGATCCTGTGTACTCAGTAGGGGCGCAAATTGTTGAATCAATCATGCGCCACGGGCGCGTTTCAAAGAATGATGCTCATCAGCGGGCTTTGAGCTTGTTTGAACGGGTCCAAATTCCAAGCCCCAAGCGACGACTACAAACCTATCCCCATGAAATGAGTGGCGGCATGCGTCAAAGAGCCATGATTGCATTAGCCCTAGCCTGCAATCCCCAGCTTTTACTGGCTGATGAGCCCACAACTGCCCTGGACGCTACAGTTCAGATCCAGATTCTTTTGCTCTTGAGGGAATTACAGCGAGACCTAGGATTGTCAGTAATTTTTGTTACTCACGACATTGGTGCTGCAGTGGAAGTGGCAGACCGCATAGCTGTGATGTATGCTGGCCGCATCGTAGAGGAGGGGCCTGCAGCAAACCTGATCAGAACTCCCAGGCACCCCTACACTCTCGCTTTACTTAGAAGCAGAGCTCATGGCGCATTGACCAAGGGCTCTAGGTTGGTAACAATTCCAGGCGCTCCGCCAGATTTGTCGTCGTTACCAAATGGTTGCGCGTTTGCTGAACGATGCAATTTCGCCCAGGATGAGTGCCGTCAGAATCAGCCTGCGGCTATAGCCCTGTCAACGAATCATTTAGTAAGTTGTCTGCAAACTGATGCGACTTCTAACGTGGTGGCCCTTGCTTAAGTTACTTAACCATTGCTAACTCATTAAAGTCGGCAACTATATTTTTTCATTTAGCTATGCCCACATTCAAAGATACCGCTCATGCATTTATCCCCTACCCAGAAGTCTCAGTGCCGGCAGCAGCAAAAGGACCACTAACCGGGCTGAGCTTTGCAGTCAAGGACTTGTTTGATGTAGCAGGATATCCCACTAGCGGCGGCCAACCGCTGATGCTGGCAATGTCTGGGATCAAGACTCGCACTGCCCCAACAGTACAACGGCTATTGGATGCAGGAGCTCTTTTTATTGGCAAAGTAGTCACTGACGAGCTGGCATTCTCCATGAACGGGAACAATGCTCACTTTGGAGCCCCAATCAATGGCGCCGCGCCTAGCAGAATCACTGGTGGCTCTTCTTCTGGCTCTGCAGCAGCGGTGTCGAACGAGTTGGCCGATTTTGCTTTGGGAACTGATACAGGCGGTTCGGTGCGCGCCCCAGCAAGCCATTGTGGCCTTTTTGGAATTCGTCCCACACATGGTCGAATCAGCTTGGAAGGCTGCCTTGATCTATCACCCAGCTTTGACACTTGCGGCTGGTTTGCGCGCGATGCGCAAACATTTTCAAGGGTAGCCGATGTCCTACTGGGTTTGGACACGATGCCTGTTGCTAGCAAATTACGCTTGTTGGCGCCAACTGACGTTTGGGGATTGCTGGAACCCGGTCCATCCTTGGCCCTGACACCTGCCCGATCTCGCATCGAAAAGACACTTGGCGAAGCGGAACCTACTAAAGTGGTATTTGGCAGTTTTGAGGATATGTATTGGAATTTCCGCTATCTCCAGGGCCGAGAAGCTTGGGCCACTGATGGCGACTTCATTGAACGTTACTCACCTCCACTTGGTCCTGGTGTGTCCGAGCGCTTTGCCTGGTCGAAAAATGTAACGGACGAGCAAGTAGCCAAGGCAAGATTGTTTAGATCCAACTTTCGTGATCACTTAGCTCAACTTCTGGGCACCAATGGGGTGTTGCTCATGCCTACCATGCCTGATGTGGCTCCTTTGAGAACAGATTCTGAAGCCTCATTAGAAGACTATCGCAATCGTGCCATTCGAATGCTATGTATTTCTGGTCTGAGCGGCTTCCCCCAGATAAGTTTGCCCTTGGTAAAAAGTAATGGTTCTCCACTCGGGATATCGTTGCTTGGACCTGCGGGTAGTGACCGCAGCCTGATTGCAATAGCTGAACAGCTGGCTGGATAAGCCGCTTGTCACCTGAATGTACTGAGGGCCGTATTTTGAAGCGCATCGCTTAGCCTAGAGGGTAGGGCATTCATAATGTTACAACTTTGAAATTATGAGCACCACCCGCCAAACATCGAAAGCCACCTCCACAGAGCGGGTCTACTTTGCCGTCTATCGGGCAATACTGGAACATCGCTTGCAACCCGGCACTTGGTTGCGTGAAGAAGAAATGGCCAAAGAGTTTGACTTGTCCCGTACTGTAGTTCGCCAGGCCTTGCAGCGCTTAGCTCAGGACGGCGTCATCGAGCTGCAGCACAATCGTGGGGCGCGGGTACCCATACTGAGTTTGGAAGATGCGGCTCATGTGTTTGAGGCGCGCCGTATTTTTGAGTGTGAAGTTGCGCGAAAGCTTGGGGGTCGCCTCAGTGAGGTGCAGTTCGCTGCGCTTGAAAAACTGGTGGCTGCTGAGGCACAAGCAGATGCTAACGGAGATCGGGCGGAGGCGATTCGTCTATCGGGGGAATTACACCTCACGTTGGCACGCTGGCACGGAAACCCTCTTTTAGTCCGACTTTTGTCTAGCCTGCTTCCCACTACTTCCTTGCTGATGGCACGTTTCAAGTTACATGGAGGTCAGGTATGCGTTGCTCACAAGCATGTGGATCTGATAAAAGCTTTACTGCACAGCCCTGCCATAGCTGCGAACGAAATGAAACGACACCTCAACGAATTGGAGCAGTCTTTGTCGGAGGACAGCGCTCCGACTCAGCCTTTGAGGAATGTTTTTGCTGCATATCGTGACGGCTCAGGGGTGGTCAATCCTGCAAGCTCACATAACACCTCATGAATATAGCTGCAATCCCATGGGCCGATTTGCGTATTAATGGCGAACGCCTATGGCAGTCGCTCATGAGCCTTGCGCAAATCGGGGCCACTCCAAAAGGAGGTGTTGCTCGCTTGGCTCTCACTGATCTAGACCGACAGGGAAGAAATTTGGTTGTGTCTTGGGCAAAAGATGCTGGCCTAGATGTCTCAGTTCACCAAATAGGAAATATCTTTTTGCGGCGAAAGGGCAATAACCCCAAGTTACCCCCGGTAATGACCGGCAGCCATATTGACACACAGCCCACAGGTGGCAAATTCGATGGGAACTACGGGGTGCTCGCGGGCTTGGAAATTGTCCGGACCTTGAACGACCACCGCATCCAAACTGAAGCCCCTATTGAAGTAGCAATTTGGACTAACGAAGAGGGATCTAGA
>JAFMJA010000093.1 GCA_017853735.1 Burkholderiaceae bacterium
CCGCCTCAATCTGGTACTCGAAGTAATGTTGAAAGCTGAAGGCAATGCTGGCAATCAGTACCGCTGCGCCAACCAAGAGTGAGATGGCGACCGCCCCGATTGTCAGCCAGCCAGTTCGTCCAGCCGAGGTGTCCAGCGGAGAATCGGGGTTGAAGCGTGCGTTCCAGTGCTCAACTTGCATCAGGCCGTAAACGATGGCATTCAAGGCGCAGCCAGCAAATGTGAAGCCAAGCAGAGGTAGCAGAAACCAGGTCGCCGGGTCATCGGGGCCGTTTGAGAGAAATCTCTGGATTCCATAGAGGCCGAGCGATGCGGGCAGGGGCATCAACCAGCCAATCAGATCGCTCCACCCAAAAAGATAGAAGCGGTGCAGTCCTAACGGACCAGCCAGCAGGGCAAGCCAGACTGCAAGGGTTTTGTTTTTCATTCGATCAAACTCCGGTGTTGCCGGGTGGAAGTTGGTCACCCCAGCCAAGTTTTTTTTCCATCAGCACGGTGTCCAGCCAGCGCCCGAATTTCCAGCCAGTGGCTACCAAGGTGCCAATATGGGTAAAGCCCAAGGATAAATGCAAGCCAATGGAACTAGAGTTGGCGGTATCACCAATAACGGCAATCATTTTTCGCATGCCAGCCTGTTCTGCCCGGGCGAGCAGTTCGGACAGCAAGGCCCGCCCCAGGCCAAGTCCTTGAACGCCATCGGCCAGGTAAATTGAATTTTCGGCCGCAAATCGGTAGGCCGGCCGGGGTCGAAACCAGTTGCAATAGGCGTAACCGATCACCTTACCCGAATCTTCCAGGACCAACCAGGGCAAGCCTCGGCCAAGTACTTCAGCGCGTCGCGCCAACATGTCTTGCAGGCTGGGGGGCTCGATTTCGAAGCTGCCTGAGCCATGCCGTACATGGTGGGCATAAATGGCCGTCACCGCAAGCATATCGTCTTCCGAGCTGGGTCGAATCATCGGCATAATGGTAAAAAAGCTATAATGTTGGGCTAATTCGGTGTGTCGCCGACCGGGTGGTCTTGGCGCGTGTCTCAGGCACTGAATGGATTCCAAATCATGGTCGGGTCAGTTTCCCGGCGTCAAAGGATAAATCATGGTCGTTATTCGACTTTCTCGCGGAGGTGCCAAGGCCCGTCCGTTTTTCAATATTGTCGTCGCAGACAAGCGTACCCGTCGTGATGGTCGCTTCATCGAGCGTATCGGCTTTTACAACCCTATCGCCGCCAATGGCGAGGAAGGCTTGCGCATCTCCCAGGATCGCATGACCTACTGGAAGAGTGTGGGCGCCCAGACTTCAGACACGGTCGAGCGCCTGCTCAAGCAGGCCGCCTCCAAAGCGGCATAAGGCCGTGATCGCAGGCCTGGAACCTGCCGAACTGCCAGCAGACGCTATCGAGGTCGGTCGCATCCTTGATGCCTGGGGCATCAAGGGCTGGTTCAAAGTCTTGCCCTACAGCGCCTCTCCTGAGGCGCTGTTTTCATCCAAGCGCTGGTATTTGTTGCCCGCCGAAAGAGGCGCCAAGCACTTTTCGGGTACCGGACTTCTTCGTATTCAGTCAGCCAAAGAGCATGCAGACGGCATCGTCGCCACTGCCGAGGCTATTGCCGATCGCTCGTCGGCAGAGGCTTTGCGGGGTGCCCGAATTTTTATTGCGCGTTCCAGTTTCCCCACACCTGGCAAAGATGAATATTACTGGGCTGACCTGATTGGTCTGGAAGTCGTCAATCGACAGGATTTGGTATTGGGTAGGGTGAAGGAGCTACTATCTGCAGGCCCCCAAACTGTGTTGGTGCTCACTTATCAAAACGAAGGCAAACCTGCAGAACGCATGATTCCCTTCGTTTCAGCCTTTATTGACGATGTGGATCTGGTAGCCCAAAAGATCATTGTCGATTGGCAGGCAGATTACTGAGAGGTGGACTGGCCTTGCGATTTGACATCATCACCCTTTTTCCCGAACTGTTTGATCCTTGGCTGAGTGCTGGCATTACCCGACGTGCTTACCAATACGGTCTGATGGAGGTGCAACTGCACAATCTGCGCGGGCATGCGGAGGGCAACTACCGTCGCGTCGATGACCGCCCTTTTGGTGGTGGGCCAGGTATGGTGATGTTGGCAGAGCCCCTGACCAAATGCCTGCAGCATGTCCAACTGCTGCGCACCAAGCCGGGACCCGTGATCCTGTTTTCTCCTGTCGGCAGACGGCTCGACCAGGCACAGATTCAGCAATGGGCTCAGAGCGAAGGAGCGGTCATGATTTGCGGCCGCTATGAAGGCATTGACCAGCGATTTATCGATGCGCAGGTGGATGTACAAATTAGCCTGGGGGATTTTGTCCTGTCGGGCGGTGAAATTGCGGCACTGGCATTGCTGGATGCGGTGGCCAGGTTACAGCCAGGGGTTCTAGGAGATGCCGAGAGCCATATTCAGGACAGCTTCAGCCTTGGGCTGGATGGCTTGCTCGATTGTCCCCATTACACCCGTCCCGAATCCTGGCAAGGACGCGAAGTCCCGGCGCCGCTTTTATCTGGAAACCATGCGCTGATTGAACGCTGGCGCCGCCAGCAAAGTCTGGCGTTGACCGCACGGCTGAGGCCGGAGTTGATTGCACAGGCCCGCATGCAGGGTCGCTTGAGCCCGCAAGATGAGGAATTTCTCGCCACATTGCACTAGCCCAAAAAAATGGCTGGGCTGTTATAATGCTTGGCTTTGATCCTCTGTCCGGCCGTCTGGCGGCATACAAGTCCAGGCTTTTCGCACCAATCCCGGTGCTGGCGCGTACAAGATCTCTAGAGGAAATCATGAACCTGATCCAAACCCTCGAGCAAGAGGAAATCGCCCGTTTGGGCAAAAAAATCCCTGAGTTTTCCCCTGGCGACACTGTGATTGTGAGCGTCAATGTGGTGGAAGGTACCCGCAAGCGCGTTCAGGCCTATGAAGGGGTGGTCATCGCCAAGCGTAACCGCGGCCTCAACAGCGGCTTTACCGTTCGCAAAATCTCCAGTGGGGAGGGCGTTGAGCGCACCTTCCAGACCTACAGCCCACTGATCGCCAGCATTGAAGTCAAGCGCCGAGGCGATGTGCGCCGGGCCAAGCTGTATTACCTGCGCGAGCGTTCAGGTAAATCAGCCCGTATCAAGGAAAAGCTGGTC
Source organism: Burkholderiaceae bacterium (assembly GCA_017853735.1). Taxonomy (GTDB): domain Bacteria; phylum Pseudomonadota; class Gammaproteobacteria; order Burkholderiales; family Burkholderiaceae_C; genus Hylemonella. The sequence continues at coordinate 3,156 of JAFMJA010000093.1, forward strand.
AGCAGGACCGAAGCCGCTGCTGAATAAAACCTGACCTCAGCCTAAAAACCGCCCCCGGCTTTTGCTCGCGGCGGTTTTTTTATCCCCATGAGTACGCCCCCCAGGCCGTTCACCTCCCTGTCGCAAATCCCCGGTTTTGATCCGAGACAGGCGCCTGTCATCGGGGTGGACGCCCATCTGCCGGCAGCCAGCCCAGAGCAATTGCAGCCAGACTCATTGCGTCAGCGCTTTGTCCAGCCGCCGATTTGGCAGCCCGAGCTTCGCGCTGAACCGATCCTGACCGAGCGCACGCCACGTGCTGCAGCCGTCTTGGTCCCCATCATCACGTATCCTGAGCGCTTGACCGTTCTGCTGACCCAGCGAACCAGCCATTTGAGCAACCATTCTGGCCAAGTCGCTTTTCCTGGCGGTAAGGTAGACCCCGAAGACCTAAATGCGGAGGCCACTGCCCTGCGCGAAGCTGAAGAGGAGGTCGGTCTGGCGCGCGATTTCGTCCAGGTCCTTGGCACCCTACCTGTCTACACCACCGGCTCAGCATTCATGGTGACACCGGTGGTCGGTTTGGTGCGTCCCGGATTTTCCCTCTCACCCAATCCTGGTGAAGTGGCCCAGGTCTTTGAGGTGCCGCTTGATTTTTTGATGAATCCCGCGAATCACCGCCGACATTTCATTGAGTTTGGGGATGTCCGGCGCGACTGGTTTTCCATGCCATATCTGGATGGTCATGAAGAGCGCTTTATCTGGGGGGCAACCGCCGGCTTGCTGCGTAATCTTTATCGTTTCATCACGGCCTGAATGCCGAGCTATGATTGCCGCATGAGTTTTTTTTCGGTTCTATTCGCCCTGCTGCTGGAGCAGGCGCGGCCCTTGAGTGCTCACAATCCGGCAAACACCGCGATGCGGAGCTGGGTTCGCTGGTTGATGCAAAGTCTGGACGCAGGTCGGCTTTTGCACGGCTGGCTGTCCTGGGGACTGGCCGTCATCGGTCCGGCATTGGCCGCTCTCTTGGTCTACTGGATGTTGCAGATCTGGTTGGGGTGGCCTGCCGCAGTTCTGTGGAACATCCTCATCCTCTATCTGACCTTGGGTTTTCGTCAATTCAGTCATTTCTTTACCGATATCCGTGCCGCGCTTGAGGCTGGTGAGGACGACGAGGCGCGTGAGTTGCTGGCGCAATGGCTCAACACGGATCTAAGGGACTTACCCAGGCGAGAAATTGTTCGACAGCTGATTGAAAATTCGGTGCTTGCCGCTCACCGTCATGTATTCGGGGTACTGGCATGGTTTTCTGTGCTGGCTGGACTCGGCTTGGGGCCGATGGGGGCGGTGCTCTATCGAATGGCCGAATATGTATCGCGCATCAACCGGATTCCTGCCGAGCAGGATGGTCAGCCTTTGAGTGAGGCGGTACGTCAAAGTGCACTCAAGGCCTGGCATCTGGTCAACTGGCTGCCTGCACGCATCACAGCGCTTGGATTTGCGGCGGTCGGCAGTTTTGAGGATGCGATTGAGGGGTGGCGCACTTACCAGGCACAATTTGGCGACAACAACGACGGCATCATTATTGCGGCCACCGCAGGTGCGGTGAATGTTCGCCTGAGCCCGGATGTGGCCGCTGCGCCACCGGTTGACTCCGAGTCCTTTGTTGCACCGCCGCGTGCCGAGCCCGAACCAGCCCATCTGCGCAGCATTGTCGGCCTGATCTGGCGATCGGTGGTGATGTGGATGCTGTTGCTCTTTCTGCTGACACTGGCCAGGTTGCTGGGCTGAGCCCTAATACCGGTTTGCTTGCGATAGTTCCTGGAGCAGCTCACCATAGAACTCGTAGCGACGGGGGCTGATATGACCCAGTTCCACCGCCGCTCTTACGCCGCAACCCGGCTCGTGCAGATGGGTGCAGTTGTAGAAGCGGCAATTACCGGTGTGGGTCTGAATATCGGGCATCAGGGCGGGCAGCTGAACCGGCTCGATATGGTGAAGCCCAAATTCCTGGAAGCCTGGCGAATCGATCAGTGCGCTGTGATGGCTGTCATCCAGCCAATACCAGAGCGTGCTGGTGGTGGTGTGCCGCCCAGTGTTGAGGGCGGTCGAAATTTCACCCGTCAAGGCCTGCGCACCAGGGATGAGCAGGTTGATCAGGGTGCTTTTGCCAGCACCCGAAGGGCCCAGCACCAGAGTGACCTTGTTGTGTAACTTGTCTTTCAGCCCATCCAGACTGGATTCGGTACCGGCGCCCCCGGCCTTGAGAGCCAGCGGGATGACTTCATAGCCCATGCAGCGATAAGGCTCAAGTTTGAGGGAGGCATGCGCAAAAGGTTCGGACAAGTCGCTCTTGTTCAATCCGATCAGCGGTGCAATATGGGCGGCTTCTGCGGCAATCAGAGCCCGTGCCAGCTGGCTTTCGGAAAATTCGGGTTCGGCGGCAACCAGGATCAGCACCTGATCCAGGTTGGCGGCAAAGCTCTTGCTGCGGATCTCGTCCTGGCGGTACAGCAGGTTGCGTCGGGCTTCAATTTTTTCGATGCTGCCACCATTGCCAGTTGCTAGCCATTGGATCCGATCGCCCACCAGAGCCGTATTTTTTTTTCCTCGCGGGTGACAGATCAGGCGACGTCCATCGCTGGTTTCCACCAGCACATGGCGGCCATGGCTGGCGACAACCAGGCCGCTGTTGAACTCAAGGCTGGGGGTCAAGGCTGGCACCCAGCAGGGCATTGACCCGGCCGGCGCATTCAAAGTCCAGTTGCGTCAGGCCACCCGCATCGTGGGTTTGCCAAGTGACTGCGCAACTGCGGTAGGACAGGATGAGCTCCGGATGGTGATCAAGTTGGTGGGCGATCCAGGCAACGCCATTGGCAAAGGCCATGACTTCGTGAAAATTGGCGAACTCAAATTTTCTGGTGATTGCCACTTCTTTCCCATCGCCTTGCAGGACCCAGCCTGGAAGATTTGAAAGGTGGGTGACAATTTCCGTAGGCCGCAGTGCCCGAGGCCGTGAGGAGGATGGCAAGTTATTCATGCTGTTGACAACCGGGCCAGGCGTTCTGTCGCCGGGGGGTGAGAGTAATAAAAGGCCACATACACCGGATCAGGTGTCAGGGTGGAGGCGTTGTCCTCAATCAGTTTGACCAAGGCACTGGCCAGCGCGTTGCCGTTGGTCTGTCCAGCCGCATAGGCGTCGGCTTCATACTCATGCCGGCGGGACAACCAGGCAGAAATCGGGGTGATAAAAAAACCAAAAACCGGCCCTGCCAGAATAAACAGCAGCAATGCCAGGGCATCATTGGGACCCTGAAGATTTGGCGTGACGCCCAGTCCCAGGTAAAACCATGGGTGGGATGAAAGCCAGCCCAGCACGGCTAATCCAGCCAGACTCAGACCAAACAGGCTGACAATCCGTTTGAGGATATGGCGTCGTTTGAAATGTCCCAGTTCATGCGCTAATACAGCATCCACCTCGTCTGGAGTGAGACGCGACAACAGTGTGTCGTAGAAAACCACCCGTTTGGATGCGCCAAAACCGGTGAAATAAGCATTTGCGTGGGCGCTGCGCCGGCTGCCATCCATCACGAACAGGCCTTTGGCCGAAAAGCCACAACGCTGCATCAGCGCATTCACCCGGCTTTTGATGGTTTCGTCCTCCAGGGGCTTGAATTTGTTGAACAGTGGGGCAATGAAGCTCGGGTAAATGACGAGAAGCAATAAATTGAAGCCAGCCCAGATGCCCCAGGCCCAAAGCCACCACCATGGGCCGGTGATCGACATCACCCAGAGAACCAGTGCTGCCAGGGGCAGACCGATGATCAAAGCCAGCAGGACGGACTTGAGCTGATCCTGACACCAGAGTCCGATCGATGTTCGGTTGAAGCCAAAACGCTGCTCTATGACAAAGGTATGGTACAGCTCCAGCGGGATATGGATCAGGCTGCCGATCAAGGTAAAGGCAGTAAGAAGTGCCAATTGCTGCGATAGACCAGGCCCCATCATGACCACCAAGGCACGGTTCAATGCGTCCAGGCCTCCTAACAAGGTCCATCCGAGCAAGATGGCAGCCCCGACGGCCGTTTCCAGTAGGCCAAAACGGGTTTTTGCCAGGGTGTAGCTGGCCGCTTTCTGGTGTGCCTGCAGGCTGATGCTGCCGGCGAAGGCGCTGGGTACGGCCGAGCTATGCTTGGCCACATGGCGGGCTTGGCGCGAGGCCAACCAAAATCGCAGCGCCAGCTCACCAAGAATAGCAATGGCAAAGACCAAGGTCAGAATGAGTTCATGTGGATAAGGCATAGGTAACAAGTTTAGGCGATCGGCGACAATCTGGATCATGAACGAGACACAAGACAATTCCAAGGAGCAAAGCTTGGCCAGGTCAGACCTGAATCTGGTTTGGCTGGATTGCGAGATGAGTGGCCTGGATCCGGAAAAGGAGAGAATCCTTGAGATAGCGGTCATTGTCACTGGCCCTCAGCTTACACCTCGTATTGAGGGCCCAGTTCTGGTGATTCATCAAAGCGATGAACTGCTGGACAAAATGGATACCTGGAATAAAGGCACGCATGGTCGCAGTGGTCTGATCGACAAAGTCAAGGCCTCCACCTTGAATGAGGCGCAAGCCGAGGACATGCTGATTGCTTTCTTGGCAAAATATGTTCCCAAGGGCAGCGTCCCCATGTGCGGCAACAGCATTGGCCAGGATCGACGTTTTCTGGTCAAGTACATGCCCAAGCTGGAAGCCTTTTTCCACTATCGCAATGTCGATGTCAGCAGCTTCAAGGAATTAGCTCGTCGCTGGCGACCTGAGGTGTACAACGCATTCAAGAAGCAGCAAAAACATACCGCGCTGGCCGATGTGCACGAATCGATTGACGAGGTGGAACATTACCGAACCCACTTTCTCAAGTAGGCTTGACTCACGTCATGTTTGTATCGTCCTGTGTGAGACATAGTTTTCAGTAACTGAGGAGAACACACCATGTATAAGCATATTCTGGTTCCAGTGGATGGCTCTGCCACGGCGCAAGGTGCAGTGGGCAAGGCGATTGAACTGGCCAAAGCTTTTGGCAGTGATGTTTCCATTGTGTATGTGATTGACCCCTATCCCTTTACTGGCCTGGGTAGCGATTTTGCGTACGGCCAAGCCGAGTATTTGAGCGCAGCAGCCGCTGAGGCCAAGCAGGCCAACGCGACCGCCTTGCAGGCCTGCCAGCTTGCTGGGGTAAGCGCCAAAGCCAATGTGGTGGAAGCCCATGGAGCCTGGCGGGGCATCCTGGAGGCTGCCGCTCAGGCCAACGCAGACCTGATTGTCATGGGCTCGCATGGACGCCACGGCCTGGAAAAACTGGTGCTGGGCAGCGAAACCCAGCGGGTGCTATCACACAGCAAATTGTCGGTGCTGGTGGTCAGGGAATAAAAGAGACTGCGTCCTAGGATAAATCGGTCAAAAGGGTGGTGAGCTGCTCAACACCATTGAGATCCCTGTGATGGGGTGAATCAAAGACAGAGAGCTCGCGTGCAGCATCAGCCGGGACGTCGCGCCATCTTGATCTGGAGGCCCATACAGGGCATCGCCGAGAATTGCGTGCCCGATAGCCTGCAGATGAACGCGTAACTGATGTGACCTGCCGGTGATCGGTTCGAGTTCTAGCCGGGTGCAGGGATAACCCCTGGCATCTTCCTCCCAAGCCACGATTCGCCAGCGCGTATGGCTTGGTCGGCCCGCGCGGTCCACTTTCTGTAGCGGTCGCCTGGGCCAGTCAGCCATCAGTGGCAGGTCAATGTCGTTCCATACCGAAGGCGTCGACTCAAGGTGCCCTGCGACCAGGGCGATGTAGCGTTTGCAAATACGGCGTTCAATAAAAGCGCGGTTGAGCAACCGTTGCATCTCTGGCCCGCGGGCCATGAGCATCAGGCCGGAGGTGGCCATATCCAGTCGATGTACTACCCGGGCATCGGCATACAACTGCTGGGCGCGTGCACTTGCGCAGTCCTGTTTGTCGGTGCCACGGCCTGGCACGCTGAGCAATCCACTGGATTTGTTGAGCGCCAGCAGTGCGTCGTCCACATACACCCATTCAATTCCATCCGTCATGTTGTTCAGCCTGTCTTGACTCTGGCCGCAGTTGGCGAAAATTCAGTGTGAAGAATCGTGTAGATTCCAACCTTTCCAACGAATTATTGATCCGGAGTCCACCACAATGCCCCATTTGCCCGCATCCGAGGCACTCCAGCGATTTCGTGTCATTGACCTGACCCAGGTGCGCGCCGGGCCCACTGCCTGTCGGCAATTGGCCGATTGGGGTGCCGATGTGATCCAGGTGCAAATGCCCGAGCACATGCGCGGCGACGAC